>NZ_KN882175.1:619260-780255 GCF_000934755.1 Desulfonatronovibrio magnus | reverse complement strand
TGAAGGTTGAAGGTTGAAGGTTGAAGGTTGAAAGGTGAGGAGTGAAGAGTGAAGGGTGAAGGCTGAAGGGCGGAGAGTCAGGTAGTTGGGCATTATTGCTCTTGTCAGGGTTAAAATAATCGTAATAGTTTAGCCATTTGCATGTTGCACGGGGACTGGGGTGCCTGTCCCCTGCTTTCCTAAAAAAAGGGCTAAACTGTTAAAAATAATCTTGTTTTTTGATACAGGATTGATTCGGTAAGTTACTAATGGCAATAAATAAAGAAAATCAGCTTGAAATGTTTACAGCAAATCTTTTGATTATCCAGTTTTGAATAAAAATGGCAAAAATACTTATAGTAGATGATGAACAGCGAATGAGACATCTTTTGTCCATAATCCTTAAGAAAAAGGGTTATGAGGTGGAAGAGGCTGAAGATGGCATGCAGGCCATGGATATGCTGAGCAGCAGGCCTTTTGACCTGGTGATTACGGATGTCAAAATGCCCAGGATGGATGGGCATGCACTGTTGCGGCAGATAAAAAAGACTGGACTCAACTATCCTGTGGTTTTTATTTCCGCTTTTGGAACTGTTGAGTCCGCAGTTGAGGCCATGCGCGATGGAGTAATGGACTTCATTACCAAGCCTTTTGAGCAGGAACGTGTAGTGCTCACTGTAGAACGTATATTAGGCATGTCCCGTATTATAGAAGAAAATCGTGAACTCAAAAAAGCACTTAATAAGTTTGCTGCGCCAGATGAGATAATACATAAATCCGAAGCCATGCAGAGAACGCTGGACATGGCAGCGCATGTCGCCAATGAAGAATCCACTGTTCTTATCAGGGGAGAATCAGGCACTGGCAAGGAACTGCTGGCCAAGTACATTCACCAGGCAGGCCCAAGAGCGGCCGGGCCTTTTGTTCCTGTCAATTGTGCGGCCATTCCTCAGGGCTTGATCGAGTCTGAGCTGTTTGGTCATGAAAAAGGCTCGTTTACCAGTGCTTCCAGCAAGAATGTTGGTAAATTTGAATTCTCATCAGGTGGTACCCTGTTTCTGGATGAAATTGGAGATATGCCCATTGAGGCCCAGGCCAAACTGTTGAGGGTTCTGCAGGAGAAAAAAATTCAAAGGGTAGGCGGGAGAAAGGAAATTGACGTTGACTCGCGCATTGTTTGCGCCACCAATCAGAGTCTTGAAGAGCTTGTTACTGAAGGAAGATTCAGGTCTGATCTTTTTTACCGTATTAATGTTTTCCCCATAGAATTGCCGCCATTGCGGGAGAGAGGGCAGGATGTTCCGATTCTGACCCGGCATTTTACACAGAAGTTTGGAGGAGGCCAGAAAATTAATGTTACATCCGGAGCCATGAGTCTGTTGTCCAAATATTCATGGCCTGGAAATGTCCGGGAACTGGCCAATGTATTGGAAAGAGCCTGTATTCTGGCCAGAAAAGACGGGATTATTGATGAAGGTATGCTTTCTTTTCTGAAGATAGCGCCTGTCAACAAAAACGAGTTTGATTTTCGTCTGCCCCCCCAGGGAATTGATCTGGAAGAGCTGGAGCTGGATATGGTAGAACAGGCCATGGAAGCAACCAATGAAAACCAGAGCGCTGCAGCCAGACTGCTGGGCCTGACCAGGGCAAAGTTTCGTGTTTTACTCAAGCAGTATAATGAGAAAAGAGGTTGATTAGTTGAAAAAATCAATATCTTTCACCATGCTCGTGTTTTTTTTAAGCCTGCCGTTTGCTGCTGCGGCTGAGGTTTATCCTGATGATGGGACCATGCTTATGTTTGTGGGTGAGGATATTGAGCTATTGTCCATTGCTTCAAGAAGAGAGGAGACTCCAGCCCGGGCCCCGGCCGTGGCCAATGTGGTACGGCGCGAGGAGTTTATGCAGAGGGGGCAATCCACGGTCAGCAGTATACTGCAGTCCATGCCAGGTTTTCATATGGCTGGAAAGGAATGGGGTCACAGACCGTATTTAAGGGGCATGCCTGACTCTGTCATGTTTTTGTACGATACTGTTCCCATAGGGTCTGAGCTTTCAAAATATTTGCATCCAATTGACCAGGAACTGTCCCTTGCTGCTGTTAAACAACTGGAGATAGTCCGTGGCCCTTCTTCGGTTTTGTGGGGGCCTGATGCTTTTGCCGGAGTGGTAAATATTACTCCGCTAAGCGGCAAGGATTTTCAGGGTGCTGAAACAGGCATTACCTATGGAGAACCAGGAAGGCAAAGAGGAGCCTACCTTAACCTGGGCCAGGACTATGGCTTGTGGGATGGTTTTATTTCTCTGAGTTTCAGACAGGGTGAGGAAGACAGCACAAGGGCCAATCTCATTAACTTTTTTGATAATGACGGTTCAAGACCTGTTCCTCCGGAAAGGCGCATGGGTTCCAGAAAGGCAGGTGAAGCTCATTATTTGGATGCTTATGCCAGGTTGAATCTTGGCAAGAATTTCAGCCTTTCAGGAAGGCTTACTGACAGCTTTCATCCATATATCATAAGTAATCATAGAGATGATCTGCGCTGGCGGGAGACAACCCGTATTGGATCAGGATACATTAAGATGGATGCTGACCATGATATCAGCCTTGAAACAAAGATTCGGTTATCCGGATATTTCAGCAGGATGACACCGGAAAATGAAATTATTGACAAAACTGTCAAGCAGCGAGAGGACACTTATTATGCTGAACTTCTAATGGACAGGTCCATGTTTGATGCCAGGGGGCTTTTGACTGCAGGCACCTCATTCAAACATAAAAAAATTGACGATGCTCCCATATGGGACAGTTATATTCCCGGCTATCTTGGGCCGGATAACAAAAGTTTTCTTCCAGGTCTGACCACAAGCAATTTTTCTAATCGTTCATGGTCTCCATTTGTACAGTACAGCCATAAACTCGGTGACTTTGATTTTATGCTGGGGCTAAGGCACGACTTTCATGAAGAATATAAGGATAATCTAAGCTACAGCTCAGCTCTTCTCTGGACGCCTCTTTCCCGTTGGGCTTTCAAGCTGCTCTATGGAACTGCATATCGTACCCCTTTTGCCAGACAGCTTCTTGATGACGAGAAACCAGATATGGAGAAGTCTGAAAATATTTCTCTGCAGGCAGCCTGGAATCTCAGACAGAACCTCTCCTTTACCGGAACACTTTTCTATAACCGGCTGTCCAATCATATTATGGAAGATCCGTATGCCGGATTATCACAATCCAACAGACAGGATATTTATGGGTTAGAACTGGAGGCAAACTACAATCCCTGGGACATCCTGGATCTTAGAGCCGGGCTCACTTTACTGCAGAATAAAGGACCAGACGAAAAATACAGATATCTCGAGTACTCATACCGCAGACCAGACGGGACAATTGTGCATGTCTACAAGAACCTGAGGCATCCCTTTGACCCGGGCCCCAAAGTAATGCTGGATCTCATGGGCACATGGAGCCTTACGGACAGGCTGAGCCTTTTTACTCATTTGGAGTATTATTCATCACGAAAGCTGATTTATGCCTGGGCAGAAGATCATGAAAAGGCTTCCGATGTATGGATGCTCAATGTCGGAGGAACATACAGGGATTTTTTGACCCAGGGTCTGGATGTCTCGCTTAAAGTGCGCAACTTAATGGACAACAGATTCCACACCCCGGGAACTTACAGTATGATGAAAGATAAAGGGATTTCCGGCGAGTTGACTTTGAGGTATGTATTTTAGCCGTCAGCTTCGCCAAAACTTCTGACTATGGCCTGTTCCCGCCTTAAAGGGCAGAATGAAGGTTTTGCGCGGCCCTGATCAGGAATATCCCTTTTACCCGGGGTTGATACATTACACTGCATTTCATTGCTTTCCAAAGTATTGCAAAAAGGACAGTCAGCACATTTTTTAACTACAAAGATCATTTATATACTCCTTTAACAAATACACGACATGTTGGTTTGAAATTTCCATTTAGCTGGTCGCCTGCAACCTCAAGAAAAATATCTTAACCGCCCGTTCGAAGACTCACTCAAGACGCAAAGGACGCAAATGAAAAGACAGCCTTTTTGAAAACCGATGCCCGGTTTTCAAAAAAAAATCTTCTTTATTATCTTTAACTTTGAGTCCTTCGCGCCTTTGCGGTTCAAATTTTTTTTTATGACAGGGTTTCAAGAGTAAGTTACTAAAAGCCTACATCACCTTTAGATCTTCTGGAGGGTCAAACTCAAAAAGCTCTTCATCAAGTTCAGGGTTCAGGTTGATATCTTTAAGTTTTAACTCATTTCCATTACCGAAAAAATCCACCAATAAAAGCCTGTTCATAAGCCCGTCATCATCAGCCCAGATATATGCCAGAACCAGGTCGGGTTCAGGATTTCTGGGGACAAGCTTAATCTTGTGCAAGCCATCTTCCATGCCCTGATCTTCCACCCTGAAATCTTCCTTTAACCTGGCCTTGCCTGAAATAAATCGTAGCATGGTCCTTGAGGAGAGTATGTCTGAAGCATCATATTGATATAAAGCCTGGTCTTCGGGAAAGTAATTCCAGACTACCTCCTGGTTCATAATGAGCAGTTCAGGTTCAGGACTGTCAGCTTCCCAGCGAACAGATAATGGCTTCTGGAAAGAAATGCGTCCCATTCTTTCTTCCTGCTCCCTTGTTGAGGCATTGGTAAGTATCTGGATATAACCGGCCTCAAATGATTCAATGCTTTCGTATTTCTGCTGCACCAGCTCAGCCATCTCTGATGCGTGACCACCAAAAGGTATTAAGGTAAAAACCAGTAAAAAAAGAAAAGTTATGTATTTCATATATATCTCCGTAAGTGGTTATCTTGACGCTCCGCACCCTGGCGGCCAGGGGCCGAACCTGTGGGTAACTTTAAAGAGGCTGTCACTTTTCTGGAAATTGGGACAGTCCCCGCGAGGTACTATAAAAAAGATTGATTCTGCATTGGTTCCAGGAAATATTTGCTTAAATGAAAAAATTTACACAGCGAGGGACAGTCCCTGTGCCAAGCGCAAAGCTCCCATCTTTGACTGAACTCTCGTTCCCAGGCTCCAGCCTGGGAACGTTTTGCTCTTGCGGCTCCAGCCGCTTCTTCAAAATGTGGCTGGAGCCACAAAAAAAGAGGTGTAATAGCCTTAGCACGTTAGGGATTGCCGCGCTCGCCCCAGTTGAATGGCTGCGCCTACACTGCGTGTATTCAACGGGATAAAAAGACTCGCTCGCAATGACACCTGAGCTGTCAGGGATGTAGTTGCTGAAAACCTGTCACCCACGAGGGAGCCTAAGCGACCGAAGCAATCTGTATGGTAAAGCCATAATGCTCTGAACTTATTGCCAATATGTTTGTAGATACTTGCAAGATATTTTTGAAAACCGGGCACCGGTTTTCAAAAAGGCTGTTTTTTCCTTTGCGCCCTTTGTGTCTTGAGTGAGTCTTAGAACGGGCGGTTAAAATATCTTTTTTGGTTGCGGGAAAAATCCGCCTTAGTATTATAAACCAACGCTTTCTTTTAATCCAAGGATCTCTTTGGGGGTTAATGACCGCGTCTTGCCTGGTTGTAATTCACCAATGTGCAAGGGCCCCTGGCTTATTCTAACCAGCCTCAGGATGGTCAGCCCAAAATCCTGACAAATTTTTCTGATCTGCCGGTTGACTCCCTGAGTAAGGATCATTTCCAAAGTAAATCCGTTATTTCTGGTATCGATAATGCGTGCTCTGATGGGTGCAAGCTTTTGACCGTCTTTAAGGGTCATTCCCATTTTTAAAATATTCAGCATGGAGGAACTGGGTTTTTCTCTGACCAGAACATGGTATGTTTTAGGCTGCTTCCAGGATGGATGTGTCAAACGATGCGTTAGTTCTCCATCATTGGTCATCAAAAGAAGACCTTCTGAGAAATAGTCCAGTCTGCCGACTGGAAAAAGGCGCTTCTTGTTAAAATCATCAGGCAGTAGATCAAAGACTGTTTTGCGATTTTCAGGGTCAGCCATGGTGGTTACTACCTGAACAGGCTTGTTGAGCATGACATAGGTGAACGAGTTGTGTTGTGGGGCATGGTTAATCTGCTGGCCGTTAACTGTTATTTTATCTTTTACAGTATCGACCATAACACCCATCTCTGATATGACCATATCATTGACTGTCACTTTCCCCTGACGTATGAGCTCATCTGCCTTGCGTCTGGAGCAGACACCGGCTCTTGCTATGGCCTTGTTAATACGCATCAAATCATTCATCGTAATCACTCATAAAAGCATCTGTGAATCCTGCCACAGTTATGCTCAATTTATTTACTCAAAAGCCTCAAATAAAGATCCCCTTTCCAGGGGCCTATTTTACGGCCCATTCCTCGCAAGCGTACGGGCCTTCCAACTACATAATCACCAGGCAGGGTAACATTGACTGTCTGGGCAGGCCCGGACCACTTTCTCTGCACAGTTATGCGAACGGTTGCTCCGGGCCGGAGCTTTACAGGATTCATGTAAACAGTCTGTTCATCATCAAGCTGGGATGAAAACCAGCGCCTGATTCCAGAAAAAAGGCCTTTGGAAAGATCGAGATCAAAGTTATATTTCCCCCACTCAAATTTTAGGCGACGCTTTTTTATGACGGGTACACCTGGATACTTTACACCGTCTTTTTTAATTTTTTGAAAGATATCTTCAAATACCTGTCGGGCAAAGGGGTCATTGAGAATGTCTTTTAAAACTTCTTCCTGTCGATAAAAGAATTTTTTTCTTCTTGCATCAGGATCAAAGTCTTCACCATACTTTTTTTTCTCTCGCCTGGCTCTTCCTGCCTGTTCATGATAAGTGCGCGAAGCTTTGGCCCTGCTCTGTCCTGGTTTTGCTCCGGCCTTTTCTCGTGCAGTTGCTTCAGCCCGGGGCTGCTTGTCCCCCAGATAATCTCTTAGGGTAACATAGGCAGTATTTATGCGGTGGAATTTATATCCTGCTTCCGGGTCATCCTGATTAAGATCGGGATGACTCTTGAAAGCAAGGTCTCTGTATGCCTTTTTGATTGAGTTCAGATCCGCATCAGGTCCAACGCCTAATATCTGATAGCATTGCTGGATGTTCATTGGGGGAGGTTTGAGTTTTAAGTTTTAAAATTTAAGTTTAAAGCGCTTTAAAATTTCCAAATAACTCACATTTCATGTTTAATCAATCCGCATACTGACGTGCGATCTATGATCTCTGCCCTCTGACGTCTGACCTCTGACTTCAGCCTTCTTCCTTCAGCCTTCTTCCTTCAGCCTTCTTCCTTCTTCCTTCAGCCTTCAGCCTTCTTCCTTCTTCCTTCAGCCTTCTTCCTTCTTCCTTCAGCCTTCAGCCTTCTTCCTTCTTCCTTCAGCCTTCTTCCCTCTGCCCCCTGCCCCCTGACCCCAGAAATATTAAGGGCATTGGCCGGGGTGTTTGTCATCTCTGATGTGAGGCTGTGTTCTTCCAAATAGCTGATTCCCTGACGGACAAATTCATTAAAAGAAATATCAGGATTGATCCCGGAACAATATTCTCTGGCCATGTCAAAGCTGGATTCATCCATAAGGTTTCCCCGGAAAAAGGGCCAGGCCCTGCACGTCCGCGGTTTGACCGGATGAACCCTGCAGCCTTGATCAGGAATAAAAAACAGGCATGTTCCCTGCCTGCTGGTCTGGACAAAAAATTTATCTTTAGATTTTCGGATGTATTGATCCTGAAATTCTGAAAGACAAATATTAAGGAAATCAGCCATGGCCATTTGTTCTTCAATGGTAGCCACTATTCCTCCATTGCCCTGACAGCATTGGCCGCACATTTTACAGTTAAAGGCTTTTTCCAAAGTTATGCTCCAGTGTGGATTATTAGCTTGCCCATAAAACTCAGTTAGACCCTTAAATATTTTGTCAAAACAATTAACAGAAAACTTTTTCCTGGCAGGGGGGCACAAAAAAGCACTAAACAGGATGCTGCTCAAGTTGCCCGGTATCTTGAAAAAGCCTTTGATGTTCGATCTTGATACATCTGTCCTGGATAACCTGGATGGACCTGGGCTTGAGAATTTCAGCAGCTTCATTACATGTAATTCCAAGTTGCATCCAGAAACATAATGGTGTGTAGTTCAGCTGCAGCACTTCTTTGGCATGGGCCGGGCAGAAATCCGGAGCCCTGAACAGGTTAATGATATCCACTGGAAATGGAATGTCCAGGATTGTTTTCCAGGTTTCCAGACCCCAGACATTCTGTCTTTTGGGGTGAACAGGGATTACTCTGTACCCGGCCTTTATAAGATAAAGCCCCACATCATTGACTGGCTGGCCGGGCTTGTCCTTGGCACCGATTACAGCTATGGTCTTTGCCTGAGTTAAAATATTTTTCAGGTCTTGATTCCTGATTATTTCCATCATAGTTTGATCTCTTGAAAGGGGTATAAATGTTTCATAGGTAAATCGTATAACTTTTTCTAAGTAACCTGACCGTATAATAAATAAATTCAGAATATTATGGTTTTACCATAAAGATTGCTTCGGTCGTTTAGGCTCCCTCACGGGTGACAGATTTTGAGCAACTACATACCTGACAGTTCAGGTGTCATTGCGAGCGAGTCTTCGAGCGCGGCAATCTCTAACGTGTTAAGGCTGATTTTTTAGTTACTCACAAGTTCGGTCCCAGTCCGCCCGGGTGAGGAGCTTACAAGTAACTACAATCGTTTTGTCAATAAAATCAGATGTTTACAGTTTTCACATTTTGACGTTTTTTGCTCATGATTGATGCACATTTGCCTGAAAAGTTCCGTCAAAGATGGGAACTTTGCGCCTGGCACAGCTTCCTGCCCGGAGGCTTACAGCCCGGAGGGGGACTGTCCCTCGCTGTGTAGATTTTTTCATCAAAGCAGATTTCTTCCAGGTGTCAATGCAGCATCAGTCTTTTTTGTAGTACCTCGCGGGGACTGTCCCAATTTCCAAATATGGGACTGTTCTTCAATGTGGAGGCGGCTTCCAGCCGCCTAGTCTTTAATAGCCTGCAGGATGCAGGCTCCACTTATAAAGGAAGTTACTCACAGGCTCAGTCCCGGCCCCCCGGTGAGATGCTTAAATCTTAAAACTTAACACTTAACACTTAAAACTTAAAACTAAAAAAATGCAAAGACTAACCATAGAACAGGCTGAAAAGCTTTGGCAAGAAGATAATTTGTTTACTTTGGGGCAGATGGCCCATGAAACCCGGTTGAAAATGCACCCTGACAATAGGGTCACATACATTGTAGATCGAAATATCAACTATACCAATGTGTGTGTATCTGCCTGTAAGTTTTGTGCCTTTTTCAAGCCTCCAGGTCATGAAGATGGGTATGTGCTCAGTTTTGCAGAGTTGAGCAGAAAAATTTCTGAAACCCTGGAACTTGGCGGCGGGCAAATTCTTCTTCAAGGCGGCATGAATCCTGACCTTGACCTGATATATTACCAGAAGATGCTGGAGTTTATCAAGGACCGTTTTCCTCAGATTGCGGTGCATGGTTTTTCACCTCCTGAAATTTATCATCTCAGCCGTGAATCCGGACTAAGCGTCAAAGAGGTTGTTGCCAGGCTTAAGAAAAGCGGTTTGGATTCCATTCCCGGCGGGGGCGCTGAAATTCTTGTAGATCGGGTCAGAACAGAGTTGTCTCCAAGAAAGTGCATGACAGCCCAATGGTTAGAGGTTATGAAAGAGGCTCATCTTCAGGGGTTAAAAACTACAGCCACCATGATGTTCGGCCATGTGGAAACTATTGCCGAGCGCCTGAGTCACCTTGATAAGCTGCGCTCGCTGCAGGACCAGACAGGGGGCTTTACAGCTTTTATCCCATGGACTTTCCAGCCGGGCAATACACTTATAGAAGTACAAGAGTCTTCATCTGCCGAATATCTGAAATTTCTGGCCTTGTGTCGGCTGTTTCTTGATAATATACCAAACATTCAGGCTTCCTGGGTTACTCAGGGTGCGAAAATCGGGCAGATGGCCCTTCTCTCGGGGGCTAATGATTTTGGCTCTACCATGATTGAGGAAAATGTGGTGGCTGCTGCAGGAGTGTGCTTTAAGATGCCTGAAAATGAATTGCGAAGTCTGATAAGAGGGGCTGGGTTTGAACCCAGAAAAAGGCGCATGGATTATACACTGGTGGAATAGGGTTATTCATTTTTCTGCTGCATCCTATTTACTGGATTTAATATTGACTTATCAGGAGGTTGACGATGTCTCTGGAAAGATTTCCACTTATGGAACAAAGGACGATTAGTGTTTCAGTAAACGAGAGTTTAATGTCTGAGGCTGAAAGACTTGACATTGACGTGTCAAAAGTTTTTGAAAATGGTTTGAGTAAAGCCCTGATGCAAAGACGTGATGAATTGTGGCTGGAAGAAAACATGGCAGCACTGGTCAGCTCAAATTCTTTTGTTGAGAAAGCAGGTCTGCCCTTGGAAAAATACAGGGTGTTTTAGTGTCTCGCTTTGATGTCTACCCAAATACAGGCGGTTATGGGAGCCTTCTCGATGTCCAGGCTGACTTGCTCAGCCATCTTAATACTCGGGTAGTTGTGCCGTTACTGCCTGTGGATATGGGGGCCAAAACCAGCACAACATTTAAATCCATGCTTTTACATGAATGGAGATGAGCTTGTTATGGCTACTCAATTTATGGCTGCAGTCCCTGTGAGTATTCTTGGCAAAGCAATTGGCAATCTGGAGTCAAGACGCATAGAAATTGTTACTGCTATTGACTTTCTTATGCAGGGCTATTGATTGCCTTGTACGGTAACACTTTTGCACTGAACCCGATAGTCCCGTGACAGGCACTTTGAGGTTTGTAAGTTGAAAATATAACGTTTTTTTGGAGACTTTTATGTTTGAATCAATGGAAAAACTTCCTGTCCAGGAAATGCTCTGGCGGCTGGACAGGTTCAGGTCAAATATTCTTGAGGCCGGGCTGGATTGTAAAGCAGTCATGATTTTTTCCAAGCTAAATATTTATTATTTTACCGGTTCTCTCGGCAATGGTCTGCTCTGGATACCTATGGATGATGAGCCGGTATTTATGTGCCGCAAGGCAGAGGAACGCTTCAGACTGGAATCTCCCCTGGAAAGGGTAGCTGGATTCAGGTCTTACAAGGATATTCCTGGAGCAATTGGGGAATTCGGACTCAAGGTACCGGATGTTATTGGGGCGGAAAAAACAGGCATCAACTGGGCCCTTGCTGAGAGCCTGCAAAAAAGGATAAGTAATGTGACTTTTAAGGCCATTGATCATCCCATAGTCAGAACCAGGATGGTTAAATCCCGGTGGGAAGCAGATAAAATGATTATCTGCGGCAAACGTCACCACGAGGCTCTTTATCACCTGCTTCCAGAGCTCATTCATCCAGGAATGACCGAACACGAAATCAGTATTAAAATTTGGGAATGCTTCTTTTCTCTTGGACATCAGGGCATGATGCGCATGCAGAATTTTGGAGAAGAAGTTTTTCTGGGACATGTGGCAGCTGGAGACAGCGCCAATTATCCCAGCGTATTCAACGGACCTGTGGGACTGCGCGGAGAGCATCCGGCCATCACCCAGATGGGTTATGCAGGCAAGGTCTGGCAGGATAACGAACCATTGACCCTTGATTGCGGCTTTGCCTTAGAAGGTTATCAGACAGACAAAACCCAGGTTTACTTTCCTGCAGGCTGGAAGGTTCCAGATCAAGTTCAAAAGGCCCATGACATGTGCATTGATATCCAGGCCAGGGTTGCGGAAGAATTAAGGCCCGGTGCCAAACCCGAAGATCTTTATGAAATCGCCTTGAAAATGGCTGAAAAAGGCGGATTTTCTGAAGGTTTTATGGGGCTTGGTGGAAACAAAGTTCCTTTTCTGGGGCATGGCATTGGCCTGGCAGTGGATGAATACCCACCTCTTGCCAGAGGATTTGATGACCCCCTGCAGGAGAATATGTTTCTGGCCTTAGAGCCCAAAATCGGCATTGAGGGCCTGGGTATGGTTGGGGTAGAGAATACTTTTATGGTAACTGAAAAGGAGGGAGTGTGTGTCACTGGTGACGAGTTTAGTGCAATTCGAGTTTAGATTTTTTGTAATAGTTTATCCCTTTTTAAGGAAAGCAGGGGACAGGCACTCTGGGCCCCACTTGAGGATCAACCGATGATTTAAACGTCTCACTTTTGAGACAAGTGGGTCCCAGAAGAGCCAGTCCCCGTGCCACATGCAAATGGCTAAACTATTACGATTTTTTTTATAAGAATGTTCATGGCTGAATATGACCATTGATGGCTGCCTCTGACCATGTGCTCCTAACGTATCATCCACTTATGACCAACGTTTCATATTATGTTTTCGATATGATGAGATATCATGAATAAAAAAAACTTTTTACTTAAATATGGAAACTCAGTTAGCATTTTTTTTCTGATCATGTCAGGGATTGCAGTGTATTCTAACTCTTTTAGTGTTCCATTTGTCCTGGATGATATCAGATCTATCGTAGAAAATTCTTTTATCAAGTCTTTTGAAGGCTTTGCGAGTTTAGAAGTATTTGAAAGGAACCGTCCCCTTGTAGACTTGACCTTTGCCCTGAACTATCATTTCGGAGAGCTAAGGGTGTTTGGGTATCACCTGGTTAACCTTTTGATCCACATAATAAATGGCATCATGGTTTACTTCTTAATTTTGCTCATCCACTCTCGCATATCCTCTAAATATCAAATTGTTGATGGCTACCGGGATGATTTATGGTTAGTTAGATATGTAGCCCTGTTCACAGCCTTAATATTCGTTGTTCATCCTCTGCAGACACAGGCAGTTACTTATATTGTGCAGCGCTATACTTCCATGGCCGCATTATTTTATATCTTGTCCGTGCTGTTGTACATCCTGGGCCGTAACAGGCAGGTGTCAGGAAGTAACGACAGTTTATCTTATGTTTTCATATCGTTTAGTTTTTTATCCGGTTTAATGGCTTTTTTCAGCAAACAAAATGCCGCCAGCCTTCCTGCGGTGATATTATTGATTGAGTTTCTTCTTTACAAAAACAAATGGTCAGAATGGAAAAAAAAGCTGTATTGGATTCTGCCTGCAATAGCTGGATTTGTGCTTATTGTGCTGTTTAATATTGGTTTTTTTTCCGGGCAAGGTGACTTTTCTCGTCTTCTGGAAGACGTATCTTCCCTAATGCGTGAGACCACGGAGATATCAAGGTGGGAATACCTCGTCACTCAGTTTGTTGTTGTTTCAAAATATCTGATTATGTATATGTTTCCTGTGGGCCAGAACATTGACCATATGCATCCAGTTCTTTCAGGTTTCTGGAGCGGGTGGGCACCCCTTGGTTCCTTGTTGTTGCTTGCGTTGCTGATTGCAGGTTTTTGCTTTTTGAAGAAGCAGGCTGTAGTAAGTTTTGCCATTTTCTGGTTTTTCATTACTTTGTCAGTTGAATCAAGTGTGCTGCCCATTTCAGATACTATGTTTGAACATAGACTTTATCTGCCCATGATCGGACCAGCTCTGGCTACTGCCTTGATTGCCAGCCAGTGGCTTATAAAGTATCCAAGGATTGTTCTTAGTCTCAGCTTGTGCTACATTATTATTCTTGGGATTTTTACATTTGAACGGAACAAGGTCTGGCAAAGCCAGGTGACTATATGGGAGGACTCAATAAAGAAGAACCCTGAAAACTTCAGGGCTCATACCAGCCTTGCGCTTGCCTTTGAGGACCAGGGGGAAAAGGGAAAAGCTCTGAAGCATTATAATAGAGCTTTATCCATCCAGCCAGACTACGGTTTTGCGCACTTGAATCTGGGTGCTCTTCTCGGAGAAATGGGAAGAATTGAAGAGGCTGAAAAACATTTCAGAAGTGCTCTCAAGGAGATTCCCAATAATGCGTCTTTACTTAACAATCTTGGGGTCAATATTGCCATTCAGGGTAATTTGAGCAAGGCAGAAAAGTATTTTCGTCGCTCCCTGAGAATTGATGATCAGCATATTGGTGCCAGGTTTAATCTGGCCATAACACTACTTAACATGAACAAGAGCAACCAGGCCATGGAAGAGCTTGAATATATTTTGAAAATTGATCCTGCCAACGCTGATGCACTTGAGATGCTGGAGATGGCAAGGCGTTTTTCTGCAGGTCAGTAACAGCCTGAATTTTATTTCTCTTTCAGTAATATTGTTTAACTTAATTTTTTTTCCTGCTGTCGATAAAGCCCTGGTGCATCGCTTCTCTACTGTTTTAGCCTTCTCAATTGATCTTAATCCAACTTAAAGCTGTTTTTGAGTTTGATGATGAGTACCTGCAGGGTCAAAAGCAAATCCCTTGTGCTCCTTGTTTGCAGCCTTGGAAATTGCTGGTTTAATTATCATAAATTCATCTTGTTCCTGATAAACTGGGCTTAACTAAGACCTCTGTTTAGTTTGTTTCCATCCGGAAAGTCTTTCTTTCCGGATGTTAAAGCTATTGGTTTTCATTACGGAAACGAGGAGTTTTGTCTTTTGGCAAGGAAATCAAGCAATTGTGAGGGGGCGCATTTTAATAAGTTGACTAATAATTGAGCAGATTGACGCCGATAGAAGGACAAAGAACCGTTTCCAGATGAAAATTAGTTTACGATGTTGCTTGTTTTTACTGGTTCAGTAATTGCAACAACATGCATGCTATGAAACCACTATTCATCCTTTTCTACTTGCTTATGATAATTATCTTCCCGAATTTGAGCTATTCGGGTAGTGTGCTTATCTTAAATATCAATGGTCACGACAGTACCCTGATTGAATCAAGCAATGCCGAACAGGTATCTGCACAAGCATCCAATACTTTTCCTCAGCTTGAAAAAGATGCTGTTATGCTTGCCAATTATACTCGTAAGAATCCTGCTTTCATAGCAAATATTATCAGTAAGGATGTGTCTGCTGCACTTGATAGTATTCCGGTATACAGTCCTTTCTGGGCATTGCACAAATGGGCCTTGAGGTCTGATTACCGTCTGTCTGAGGCTGTTAAAAAACACTCTGAAGATATGTTTAGTAAAGGCTACCTTTCAAGTATTTCACCAGATGGAATCAACCCTGAACAAAGAGCCATCTCCCAGGGGTACAAACCTTTAGAAATACATGAGTATATTTCGGTCATGGTGCCCCGCAACTTTATTGCCCCTGAAGAGGCATTTCTTGAGCTATATACTCGCTTTTTTTATCATGAGGTTGATTCCTTCATCAATGGCACAGCAAGTATATTCGATTATCATATGAGAGACATAGGAGTCTCTTTTGCCAGCGGCAAGCAGGTTATTGAAGGAAAGTCTGTTTCAGTCTATAAACTGGTAATTAGTTATGGCTTGTCCACTGAGAGTCTGATTGAAGATGAACTTATGCGTCTGATAAATACGGCAAGAAGCGACTACAATCGTTTTCTTGAATATTTCGAGATTGATAAAGAGAGCGCAGCCAGAGCTCTGGATGGCTTTTTAATGATCAACCTTAATGGAGGTCTGGACCCGTTGATTTTTTATTCTTCTGCTGAAAATCTACAAGCTTATAGACTCGAAGATGATACTATTGTGTTTAGAGATGAAGTTAATATATTACAGAATTTTGAGGCCAGTATTTCATATTCATCAGATCCTGACCCTTATTCTGCAGCCTATGATCTTTTTCAGCAGTTAGTAATGTCAGGTGATATGCAGGGTGTCAAAATGATACTCTGTGCCAGGTCCAGTGCAGGAGTTGTTAAGATTAACGCTGATTCGAGTACTGAAGAAATGAAGGTAAGCTTGAATTTTGCCATTGGCCGCTCAAGTGACAGAGATAACATCCTTACAGGGAATATACTTACATCACAAGATGACGATCCGTTCGGCCCGGCAAGAGTACCCGAAGACCTTAAGCTTGAATTGCTGAGTGGAGATAATACTGTATCAGTATTTTATCCCAGATACTCAGGCAGTTTCAGGATGAATCAGATAACTGGCAGTAACATGCTTTATGTCAGACATGACGAAGAAATAGTAAGTAAACACTTTTATTCTGCCGGGCAAAGGCCAACATGGAAAGAAGTGACAATCAAAGGTGACAGATGATACTGCTATCTCAATTTATGGTTTCACTTGCGCTCATAGTGGTGGCATCGTAATTATTATGTTATTGTACTTTATTTCATTCATGAAAAAACCTTAGGAGCTTAAGTCAAGTCAAACAGGAAAGTAACAGCATTACTGAGCCAATGTTTGTCTTGACATCATGGAATTCAATAGTGTAAACATTTCTGAATTCTTAATGGGGGAAAAATTGTCAAGAATATCAAAGTTCATATTCACTATATCTCTATTTACCTTAGGCACTACCCTGATGTTATCAGGACTATCAAATGCTCAAAGCAGAGTAGTTGCGTCAGGAGATTCATTTGAAGTCACTGAAGACTATCTTAAAGTCCTTGAAGAGTACTACGCAGCAAGCGGATTCAGCACTTCTAAAGATCAGTATCTATCTCAGGCCATAAGGTTCAAGATATTAGCTGAAGAAGCTGTAGCTTCCGGACTGGAACCGCTTGAAGTAAACGTTGAGCACTGGGGTTATGATTCTGAAGATCCAGTCAGTCTTTCCCTGATCAATGATATAGGGCTTGCGGAAGCCTTTCTTGCTGAAAAAATAGTAAACTATCCTGTAGATGACAAGGTCATAATTTCATTTTACAGGTCTAACCCCTCCCAGTTTCTTGAGGGGCCTTGGGGTGATGCGGATATGCTGCCTCTTGACAGTGCATTGAAGGAAGCGATTAAGATGCATATCCTTGAATCACAGAGAGGAAGACTGGCTGGCGCAATTTATGATGAATTAAAGAAAAAGCATGAAGTTCAAATATATGAATAAAATAAAATTATCAGTACTTGTTTTGCTCACTTGGGCGTTTCTTATGTCAGGTTGTGGCAAGGATGAGTTAGAAGATCCGGTGGTTGATTATCTGGATAAAGTTAGTATTGTTTATGCAGAAACTGATGAGTCAAGGAATATGCAGTGGCCTGACGATATATTGCCGGAAAGGTTTGCTGAGTACTGGTATCAGAGGTTTGCAGGAGAATCCAGCCATGTATGGAGCATGGAAGCTCCACACTTTCAGTTTATGGCAAGTCCCTCAACTTACAGGAATTATCTTGCACGCTCACAGGCATCACTGATTGAAATTAGTATTAATGAAATTAAAAAAATAACTGAATATAAGTATCAAGTTATTTGTATTATCAAGATTGCAAGGGAAGGCAGACAGCATGAAATATCCTTTTCGGACAGGTGGGTACAAGTTAATGGAGACTGGTATCATATAATCAGAGATCCAATAGTATTTCCCTTCTCTGCAGGATAGCATAGTATTTGCATAAAGTTACAAAATCTATAATCAAATATTTCTTAAGGAGGTGAGCAAGAATAGCTTGATTTTTTTTGCAAAAGGTGGAACAATTTTTTTTAGAAGGCAAGGGAACAGATATTTTAATTATTAATGTAAAAGGAGAAAGTTATGAAACGATTTTTTCAGACTATTGCACTTGTGGCCGCGTTTATGGTCATGAGCGCCCCAGCTTGGTCAGATACCTATACTGACCATGTGAGTATAGCAAACAATGGCAAAGGCGACCTGATGATTTTTCCTGCATATTTTGCTTTTGAAGGATTTCATACCAAGTTGCAGGTGACCAATACCAGGAATGACATGTCCGCTATTGCTAAGGTTGTAGTTCGTTCACCCCTGTGGAGCCAAGAATTGCTCGACTTTTTTATCTTCCTGACTCCAACTGATGTCTGGGAAGGATATCTGATGTGGAGTGGTGGACAACCTGTGATCTATTCAGAAGATGACAGCTCCCTGACTAGCACCCAGCCAACATTTGCTACTCCTGAATCTCCCATGCAGCAGCCCTTGGTAAGTGTTTGCGATGATGCTCAGATTTACGGATATGTCGAGGTGTTTTTGACCCATGTTTTTCCTAATGATGTTGTTATTGGTGGGGATAATGTCAATCTAACCCGCGCTCCAGTTAAGAAAGCTGATCTTTTTGAGGCTTATGTTGGGGATGGAACAGTTGATGCGCCTGACGCAGCTTTTGGATTTGTGCCAAGAGCAGCTGACCTTCTTGGATGGCCAACTAATATTTTAGCTGGCAACATGCAGATTCAATCACCCTTGCTCGGATGGTCTAGTGCACTAAACGCAGTTACCTTTAAGGATTATTTAATTAGACAACCGCAAGGTCTTGCAGAAACAGTTATTGGCGATATGGCTAATAATAATTTGCATGAAGTTGAAGCTGCCTTGGCCAGAAACGATATTGGTATGCCTTATATTTATGGAGACGAGGGAAATACTTTTCATTTCTTTAATTTCCCTACAAAATATACTAGGCTTGATTTAGATGAATGCAGAACTGCAAACTGGTTGAGTGAGTACGTAGGTTTTGTTCCTACAGATTTTAATGCTGCAACTGGTACATGGGGCGCAGTAAGAGTAAGATACGAGACTGACCTATATGATCAGAAAGAGATAAGAAGAACAGGCGTATCGCCCATTTTTTCTCCAGCACCAGTTGATGCAAATCATTTCCCCTATGAGCTTGATTTCTTTTCACCAGCTGTATCAGGTTTTGAAAAAGGCTGGGTCAGGTATACACTTCCTAACGGGCCATCAGAAGATTTTAATCTCTCTGGTGATCCATTGCGATACTTTGGTGCTCCTGTAATACCCTTTGTTATGAATTTCGGAGAAGGCGGTTTCTCTATGATGAATGCATTTTACAGTGAGCGACAAGTGCAAGGTATAAGTCCAGTAACAGGCGATTGGACAAATCTGCCTGGTTATCAGTACGCAAGGTTTACACCATCAACATAAGATACTTTTTTTAGATTTTGAAATAACTTAATAAAGCCCAGCAATCGCTGGGCTTTTATTTTTTTATGAACTTATCTATTCCATAAATTTTTGCTTTCTTCTGAATACTATTCTAACTATTTTATAGACACCATTAATTGCTAAGTTCCACGATTTTTTAACCTAAATCTCAGATTATTTGACCTTAAAGCATACATTAATTAAAGGGCAATTATTTTCCATTATCATGCAGGCTTTCTGATTGGTAATCCTCTGGAAAACGATGTTTTTTGCTGGTTATGGCGGGGGATGCAGGTCAAATAATCCATGAATATGTCTTGCCAATATCAAGGTGTAGATTCAAATAATTTGGGATTACCAATTCCAATTAATCTTGTTGATCAAATCAGTACCAGTTGTTATTTTTTTCATCACTGCATGACAAGTGATAGTTTTCCATAAAATCATCTTGTTTTGCGTGGTAATTGGTATATAAATTGCTTGACATGCTTATTGCCTTATTTTTCTTGCTCAGTGGCTGAATGGATACTGAGAGGTACCACTCTCAGCTTGTGGGTGCTTATAGCAGGGCTTAACAAATTTATCCAGAAAATTTTTAGACTTATATATTATGAACAAAGTTTAAACCCAGGAGATATGCATGAGCGCACAGAAATTGAAAGTATTCTTACTGACATTGTTTTTGATTTTCTTATTTGTAGTTTTCAAAGCAAATGCTTCTGATGCAAAGTATTATCAGGTAAATTCTAAACAAAGTATGTGTGAAGACGCAGAGAATGGTCGGGTTAGTTTTAGGTATCAAGTAGGTAGTTTTTCAGAGCCGACAGCTCAGTATCAGAAATTTTTTGTTCCACCGCACTTGCTTGATTTTGGTGTGTTGGTGCCTATTAAGATGGGAAGCGGAAACGTTAAGGTTGCTGTGAGGTATGGAACTCCTCCTGGTGATTATCCGCCACATTACGAAGAATACACACATACGATCCCGCCACTATATCCAGTCAGATCATTCGAGCAGGCACGTGAAGATAATGTTATAAGGGTAGGAGCCGGTGGAAGTGAAACCTATGCACTGATGAATATAACCAATCCTGATCGTCTTATAGGAGATCCAGATGGCAACTGGTTGTATTTCAATATTTTCAATCAAAAAGAAAGGCTTCTCAGCCTGACATATGGTTTTTTTATTGATAAAGAGCCTTTTTTAAAATGGTGCGCAGGAGGTGTGATGGGACCTCCAGCACCTCCAAGGGTTACTGCCAATCATAGCAGCACAACTTCACCAATCACCATAGAGTTTTCATCTCAAGGTGCTGACAAAATTTGCTATACGCAATCTACGGGTACTGGTGCAGATAGTATTCCTGAAGTACCCAAGGATCCAGGACAACCAGGAGAGGATGATAAATGTATTTCTGGGTCTTCAGGCAGCTTAAAGATAGATGCTAAATCTGGGGAGTACAGGATAGATAAATTCAACTTCAGGGCAAAAAATGAAGAGGGCTGGAGTGGTGTTACTTCGCGTGAGTACAGGCTGGATTTGCGGCCGTTAGTTGCTGAGGCAGTCCAGGTTGAACCTGGGTCGACTGAGGTCGATGGCAACTCCATTAACTTGAGCATATCATCTGATAATTCTACAAAGATCTTTTATAATATTGTAGAAAAAACATCCTCCAGCGGGGTGCCTGATGATCCTGACCCTGATCAGCTTGGTAGCTATAAAGACTGGGCTGAGTACAAAACCGGCCCATCTAATACTTTGCCGCTTAGCACCACGCAAGGAGTTCATAAAAAGGTTGCTGTTCAGTTTGTTGGCTATAATGCCAACAACGAAGAACAACCTTATGGAGTAGTTTCTGCAGTACATTATTACTCAATGAAGGGCACTTCGTTAGTTCCTGGAAAGGTAATTGTTGATCCACCATCAGGCTCTTTTGATGATAGAAAATCTTTAGAAATTCAATGTGAAAACTCTACGCATATTTATTATTCATACTCTTTAGACGGCAAAGAGCCAGATGATCCAACCAAATCTCTTTTTAGGATTACTGGACCAAAAGGAACTCTGAATACTCCAGGTGATGCAGGCAAAACCAATAACCTCAAAATGCGTTTTGCTGGATATAATTCCGATAATAGTGAATGGGGACCTGTATCTGAAGTCTATAGTTATACTGTTAGGATACCTGGCAGCACTCCAACTCCTGCTCCAACTCCAACTCCATCACCCAGTCCAAGTCCCAGTCCTGCGCCATCAGATCCAGAAGAATGTACTTCTAAAGGAGGAGTGTGGTTTTTTGGCAGATGCATCATGCCTTCATCTTCTCCCACTCCAAGCACAGGGAGTATAAAAGTTAATATTCAGCCACCTTCTGCAGCCCATTCAGGTGCTGCCTGGAGACGCACCGGTACAAGTGACTGGAAAGCTTCAGGTGAAATAGAAAACAAACTTTCACCCGGTTCTTATAGTATAGAATTTATGAACGTTATAGGATGGTTAAATCCAGGAGTGAAAACAGTAACAGTTCAACAAGGTAAAATAAAAGAAATTACTGCGATTTATATTCCTGAATCATCTGATCTCATTTTTAACTGGCTCGAATCCAATTACCGAGATCTCTTTTCACCCGCACCTCAGCAAACTAAATATGTGGAAGAAATATTTTACAGATATTATCATGAAACTAATATTTATATAGCTACTTATTTAGATCACTTATGGGTAATCGATCAGGATGGGGAGGTTTACGACTTAGGATCACTTGAAAGTTGGCTACCATTTGCACAATAATACCCATCACCGTCTGTTAAACAGTATGAATAGACTTCAATTCCAGCTAAAAGGGAAGATAACATGACTTTGACTACAACAGATCATGCTGGGTTTCATTGATAAAAGTCTTTATTTATCAAATACAGAACAAATCCCCTCACCAGAAAATATTCGGGTGAGGGGACTTTAATTGGGTGCTGCTCTTTTTCGACATCAAAGTTTAGTCATCTTCGAGACTGATTTTCCCGGGTGCCCAAATAATTAACACAAAATGTCGCTGTAGTGGTAGTAGACTACGCAGATCAACAATAAGTAAAATTGAAAGAAGCGAACATCTGTTTAGCATGATATTAAAGTCAATATTATTTTAACTTAAACAAGTTAGCCCGTTCTCGCTTTAAGGCGAAAACGGGCTGTTGATCTATGACCTGCACTTGCGCAAATTTGTAACTCAAATTCCTATGAGCATATATGACTATATCTTTAAAGACAATGTGCGCAGTAAATCGAGGCAAACTACTGAGCAGTATCAAGACTCGTCAATGAGGAAAAAAAGGGCAAAGTATCTTGAACAATCTCAATCCACCCATAATCAACCCATCCTCCAGTATTATGGGATTGACTGGATTGCCTTACCCAGAGACTGTTGCCAGCCTTGAGAGCCTCACTTGGAATGACCAGATCCGGCAGGTGTCTAACCTCCACCCAACCATTACCGAAGATGTTAAGATGTTGGGTTAGAATATAACTGCCAACGAAACGGCCATTTTGAATATTTCCTGTCCAAAGCTGGAGCCAGTGACTTCCATTTTCAGTGTTTTCAACTTTGATTATTTCATTTGCGTAAGTATCCATTGTGATGTTCATGTTTACAGAATTTTTGACCTGGTTTGATGCTTGAAAGTCCACTTCAAACTTCTGCCAACTATGTGAGGAGTTGGCTGACCATGGAAGCAGGTATAGAATAGTGTTCTCAAACTGGGCAAAATCCAGTTTTAGTTTTTCCATATCTACAACTTCAATCCAGCCATCTCCGAATGTATTAAAAGAATTGGTATTGACATAGCTGCCAACATATTTTCCATTGACCTGACTGCCAGTCCAAAGCCTGATCCAGGTTATGTTTCTCCCTGTATTGATAAAGTCACTGAATGTGATAGTTTCTGATCTAATTGGGGTAACAACAATGTCGTTGTCTCCAACTTTTACCAAACAGCCATTATTACCTACTACCCACTTACTGTCCTCATATCCCTCCTTAGTCGCTTTGACCCGGTAATAATAAGTTCCATCTGTCCTGCCAGTTATTGGCGCAACTAAGTTTGTGCCGGTGTAGACAATGCTCAGTCCGGAAGTGAAGGAAGAATTGGTTGCCTCTTCCAGGACATAAGTTACTTCTCTGGTGACTGAGCTTCCCCAGTCAACTGAATAGTTGCCGGTGGTGCTGGTGGATGGGACATCAATGAAGGACGGTGTTCCTGCAACTGGCATCTCAGTGGAAATATAAGTTCCTGTTGCTGTAGTGGTTTCGCCTTCACTAATACTAACCGTGATACCCTCAGGAGTAATCCATCCGCCAATTACCTTGAATTCCACTGTATGTGAACCGATTAGCACATTTGTCTCCGTAAATCCGCTGCTGAACCACTTGCTTGTCCCGGTTCTGCGCCATTGGGCGCCTGCGTCCCGTGCTCCTGAGGGTTCAATCAAGATTGTCAGGGAGCCGTACTGTCCTGTAGTCGCATCATCCCGTACTGCACGAACATGGTTATTGTCCGACTTTGATCGGGTATCAATGCGAGCAAAATTAAAATCGACGATCATTGAGCTGTCTGTAAAGTCGGCGCGGGTAGTTGAAGACCAGTAGTTGGCCAGCTCTGTACTATCCCAAAGCATTGGGTCAATAGCCGGGGCATGGCGTGAATAGTCCGCCAGGGACTGCAATTCGTTGCGATTGGGCAGACGCCAGTCATCATGTCCGGCCAGTTCCAGATTTTCGGCCGCTTCCAGGGACTGCTGCCAGTCGAGTGATGCAGCACTGCCTGTACAGGTGCCCTGGCCATCATCCCAGGTCTGGCCATAGGTGCATTTCTGCCACATCAGGCCGGTCGCCGAGTCCGTCACTGTACCGTCCTGGTTGTCTGTCAAATTCTGCTGCTGCGGCGGTCCTGCCCGAACAGCCCGTACCATATAGCTGTGTGTAATATAGTTACAATGTGCATTGCCATCCACTTGAACAAGCCATACTTGATTTCGGCTGAAAGTATAGTCAGTAGATGACCAGTAGCTGGTTGATAAAGCGGTATTCGGGAAATAAAATTTTTCTATTGCCGGAGCGTGTGTACCGCTGTTAATTAACGATGACAACTCTTTGACGTCCGGCAGCCGCCAGTCTGAAAAGCCTCCATACTCTTCCTGGTTCAAATTGCTGATAAATGAGTCCTGGGCATCATTCCAGTTGTATCTATCGCTTTTATTATCATCTGTCTTGACTTCCCAGATCAGGCCGGTGACATCGTCTCTGGTCATAATCCACGGACCACCGTTATCCACATGGGCAGCAGCGTCATCCAGAATAGCACCTCCGTGACCAAGCTTGGTGTAGGATCTGGGTATGCGGGGCTGGTACTGGGCGTCCTGGCCGTAAAAAGGCTGGCCGGGCTGCGGACAAGTAATTTCATTTTCATCATCATAGCACCTGGTTTGGCCGGTGTCAGGAAAAGGATGAAAACCCTGGGCAAAGGTTGACAAAGATAACAATACTATTGTTATCAACAAAACCTGAATTGATTTATACATGATTCCTCCTTTAATAAATTTGCTAAAAAACTGCTTTTGATTATCCAATGATCTGTGCGAAAACTGCTTGTTTTTATTTTCGTATCTGTTTAGCGCTTTTAAGGAAAGCAGGGTACAGGTAGTCCGGGACCCACTTGAGCATCATTTTGTGCTTAAAATATCTCATTTTTTGGGGCAAGTGGGTCCTGGAAGAGCCAGTCCCCATGCCACATGCAGAGCTCTAAACAGATACAAGCCTGAAAATATTTGTGACACACAACTAAAATTTACAGTTTTCAGAAACGCGTAATGCTCCCTGGTGAATAGTTACGAAAAATGAAATAATTAATTTTAGTAAAATAAGTTTAGTGCTTTTTAAAATTTCTTAAATTTATCAAGCAACAAAACGCAAGTCAATTCCTTTATATGTAAAATAGCGGATATTTCATCAGTTCATATTTTTTAATGATTATGTCGGTTAAAATACAATACATATAAATAGTTTAGCTCTTTAGGTTTACTCGAAGACTGGATCATCAAGTATCCACTTGGCTCATGGATGGCTGGGTTTTAAAAAAAAATACTGTTCAAGTGGGTCTCAAGGTGTGTGCCCCCAGTGATCGAGACTTAAATAAACACAAGATGTCGCTGTCAATCCTGATAAATTTTTCAAAAATTCGAACTGTGTTTTATTGTACAAAAATGTCAAAAAGTTAGTGTTTTGCTTATTTAGGACAGAAAGCTGTTTAACAATTAATCGTGCATATTGTTTTTTTGCTTGATTTATCTGAGGCTTCATTTAGTTTTCGAGATGTCATTTGGTATATATTTTTTTGGTATTCATTGGTAGATAACACATTTGCTAAAAGTATTCAGTTTCTGGTTGCTTTTACATTTGAGCATAGGGCGTTTCAGCAAAATTTTTAACTGAATTGGATCTCATGGCTATTCTGGGTTTAAATCCGATTTTACAGCTTGGCAGGGGGACTGTCTGCAGTTGAATTTTTAGAAAAGCGTTATGCTCCTTTTTTCACTGGTTGCATCAACCCCTACAGCTACCGGCTATTCATAAAGTTAAATCAGGTATTTTTTTTAATAACAGTTTGGATTCCCGGGCAAAAGAAACAATCAGGCTTTAGGACTCATAGCCGATAGTATTAATCAACAAATAGAAGGCTTTCCGGATGGAAAAATTAATAATTAACATCAGGTTAGTGTAAACTCAGTATGATAGAAAGAATTTTGTTGCCACTTTTAATGGTTTTTCGTTATAACAATCTTCTGAGAAGTTTTGTATCAAGGGAAATAAGGGGTAGATTTGCCGGGAACATTGCTGGTATTGCCTGGACTCTTATAACTCCAGTGGCAACTATGCTCGTTTATATGTTTGTATTTTCCATTGTGCTGAGAATAAGTGTAACAGTTGAAGAAACAGGCACAGACAGCTTTTTTGTGTATTTTGTGACCGGATTCGTGCCATGGTTGATTTTTGCGGACAGTATGAGCAAGGCTACAGGCTCGATTCTGGATAATGCTTCAATAGTGACCAAAGTGATTTTTCCGGTGGAGCTACTGCCGCTGACATCGGTTGTAAGTTCATTGATTATTAATGGTTTTGGACTTGCTGTGTTGCTTATTTTTCTTGCATCACAAGGATTTATTAGCAGTACGTGGGTTCTGCTATTTTTAATTTTGCCTCTTCAGACACTGTTTACAATGGGCGTAGGAATGTTATTTGCCTCTGCATGTGTTTATCTCAGGGATATCAGGGAAATGACGGGGCTTATTCTCATGGTCTGGTTTTTTTCAACCCCGATCATTTATCCTCTGTCAATGGTGCCGGAGAACATTCAATCTCTGATACTGCTTAATCCTATGCATGCCTTTATCAGCCTATACAGGGACGTTCTGATTGCTGATAATTTGGAGGTCCTGTCGATAGTTATAGTTGTATTGTATGCTGTTCTGGCCTATATAGTTGGCAGCCTGTTTTTTGCCAGGGTTAAGCCCGGTTTTGGCGATGTGCTGTAAGGTTTATTGGTAATATACAGATCACTTGTACATTTTCCCCAAGCTTTTTTCAGGAGGTTGTCTATATGGATATGGATAAGATAATCGAAAAAATGAGAGATGTGATTCTGGGAGAGTTGAAGCAGGAGTTTGCTCAGTTCAGAGCGTCAGTAACCGGAGAGCTGTCAGGCTTCAGGGTGGCCATTGAATCAATTTCTGCAAGGCAGAGTTCCATAGAAACTGATCTTAGGGAGATCAGGAAGTCTATAGAACAAGTTCGTTCAGAGCTTAGTGCCCGCATAGATGAAGTCCGCTCAGAGCTGGGTGCCCGCATAGATGAAGTCCGAACAGAGCTTGGTGCCCGGATTGATGAAACCAACAAGCGCATAGATGAAACTCGTACAGAGCTTGGTGCCCGGATTGATGAAATCAACAAGCGCATAGATGAAACTCGTACAGAGCTTGGTGCCCGGATTGATGAAATCAACAAGCGCATTGATGAAACTCGTACAGAGCTTGGTGCCCGGATTGATGAAATCAACAAGCGCATTGATGAAACTCGTACAGAGCTTGGTGCCCGGATTGATGAAACCAACAAGCGCATAGATGAAACTCGTACAGAGCTTGGTGCCCGAATAGATGAAGTCCGCTCAGAACTGAAGGTCGAAATCATGAAAAATACGGAACGTATTGACAAGGTTAATGCTCGGATGGATGCTACTTTTTTTGAGGTATCCAAGCTTAGAGGGGATTTGGAAAAGGCGTTGTCTCAGAAGGTTATAATTGACGACCTTGTAGTTCGTGTTAAGCGTTTAGAAGTTCAAGCTGCCTGATTTATATGAACCTCGTGCTTATATTTGCAGTTTTTTTCCTGGTTTTATTATTCTGACATGTATGCAATCAAAGCAGATAATATCAGTAAGGTATACCGGTTTTATCAAAAGCCGGTGCATCGTATCCTGGAGGCGATACGCAGGAAGCCCATGCATAAGGCTTTCAGCGCCCTCGAAGAGATAAGCTTTTGCGTTGTCCCCGGCTCAACACTGGGAATAATCGGTGAAAACGGTGCCGGAAAAAGCACCTTGCTAAAGATTCTGGCGAGGACGTTGAATCCTTCAGGTGGAAATATTGAAATTAATGGTCGTGTAGCTGCGCTGCTTGAACTTGGGGCAGGCTTCCATCAAGAGTTGACCGGTCGCCAGAATATCTATCTTAATGCCTCGCTCATGGGCATGACTGAAAAGGAGATCAAATATAGAGAAAAGGACATCATTGGATTTGCTGATATTGGAGAGTTTATTGACCGGCCCATAAAATCCTACTCCTCAGGAATGGTTGTCCGCCTGGGTTTTTCGATTGCTACCAGCGTTGATCCTGATATCCTGGTGGTTGACGAAGCTTTAAGCGTTGGTGATCAGCGGTTCCAGGAAAAATGCATTGAACGAATGCGTGGATTTAGAAAGGCAGGAAAAACTATAATTTTATGCAGTCACAGCATGTACCTGATTAATGAGTTATGTCAGGAAGCAATCTGGATGGAAAAGGGAAAAATTAAGTCCGCTTGCAATGCCAGCAGGATTGTCTCAGATTATTTATCACATATGGAGCAGGCGATCAGTAACATTAGTTGTCATGAATCTTCTATTCAGATTAATGAGGTGCTGATAAAAGATATAGAGACAGAAAGCAATGAAATCAGGGATGTAAATTCAGTTGAACAGTTTTCTTCGTTTACAGTCAATATTCGCACAAAGAGTGTTGTTGACTCATTCAAGGGGCATATTTCGGTTACGTTTGAAGCTGCAGATGACAAGGCAATTTTTTCATCAATCAGTCGAGACAGTGTTCCTGAAGGACTTTTTTTTTCTGATCAGCAGTGTTTCAGGCTGTCTCTGCCGTGCATTGTCCTGCAACAGGGAGTGTTTTGGATAAGGGTCATGATTACTGATGTTAATGCCATGCGTATAGTGCATGAAAAAAGGATGGGACCGGTATCGGTAGTGAGTGAGCGTCCAGAATATGGTATGCTGTGGATGGATCATTACTGGGAAATCAACAAGGATAAACTAAATGAGTGATAACTTCACAAGGCAACTTTACATTGATTTGTTAAAGCGATGTTTGACCAATACGATTTATTTTCGTCCTACTGAAGAAATTGGATATGACTTTCGTGATGAAGGGAAGGACTGGCCTGATGACGCACATACCATGATTGGTTTGAAAAGAATTGACAATATTCAATTTTGCGTGGAAAAGGTGCTTATGGATAATATACCAGGAGATCTCATGGAAACAGGGGTCTGGAAGGGAGGGGCAACTATTTTTATGCGAGGCCTTCTTAAAGCCTATGGTATAACAAACAGGTCTGTATGGGTTGCTGATTCATTTGAAGGCCTTCCACGGCCAGATTTGCATAATTATCCTCATGATCAGGGTATTGATCTTTATCAGTTCAGTGAGTTGGCGGTTTCACTGTCAGAAGTTCAAGATAACTTTGACAGATATGGACTGCTGGATGACCAAGTCAAGTTTGTCAAAGGATGGTTCAAGGACAGTCTGCCACAGGCACCAGTCCAGCAATTGGCTGTACTCCGGTTAGATGGTGATCTTTATGAGTCAACAGTCAATGCTCTGGACAATCTTTACCCTAAATTAACTCCAGGAGGTTTTTTGATTGTGGATGATTATGGAGCTGTAGAGGCCTGCAGTCAGGCAGTACACGACTACCGCCGCAGAAATGGAATAGAAGATGAAATTATACCCGTGGACTGGACAGGCGTGTTCTGGCAAAAAACAAAATGATCCACCTGATCACTGGAGCAGGAGCAAGAGCCTGTCCCCGGTGACCGTGGCAAAAATCAACACAAAATGTCGCTTTATTTTTATAGTATTTGCGAGAATGCACCGAGATTGGTATTTCGAACAAAAATCCTTGAGGGATCAAAAGCAACAGGGAAGGAGTATTTTTGTCTGCGGATGTTCTCATTATTATAGTTTCCTTTAACGGAGAAGAAACCATTGGGCAAACCTTGGGTTCCCTGATTAAGGCTGGTCCGCGGACATTATTCAAAAGCATAGTGATTGACAACGCTTCGCAGGACAAAACCGTCGATATGGCATCACGGCATCCGATCAAGCCCAAAGTTGTAAGTCTAAAAAAAAACAGTGGAGTGGCCGCCGCATATAACCTGGGTCTTGAAATTGCTTTGGAACAAAAAGTCAAATGGATGCTTCTGCTGGATCAGGACAGTCTGTTAACTCCAAAAAGCCTTGATATTTTACTTGGAGCTGCTCACAATCAGCAGGCAGCGGGCAGCAACGCCTGTACGTTTTTCCCTACGCCAAAATGCGCCAGATATCCCTGGGTCGTCCATCATCCATACATTTGGACTGACAATCAGCTGATCGAGGCAAAGTGTGATATTAAAGACAAAAGAATTATTCCCGTAAATTCAAGCATAACTTCAGGTGCTCTTTACAAGCCAGATGCGCTTTATTCTGTGCAAGGGTTTCGGGAAAATTACTTTATTGACTTTGTTGATCATGAATGTCATTTGCGTCTTATGCGGCATGGATACGATATGTGGTGGGTGTGCGAGGCAGAGATTCTGCATAATTTAGGTGCCGCACAAAGATTTGTAAAAAAATCTTTGTGGATCGAGCATGAGCCGTTTCGTTATTATTATATGGCCAGAAACATGACCGAGGGGTACTACCGTCTTGGGGGGGCCAGAGCCTTGCTGGGTTTTTGGAATCATGCCTGGCACCATATGTTGCTTGTAAGGCAGCGAAACTCAGATCCATCCAAGTGCCTAAAATTTTTCATTAAAGGAATTCTACATGCCCTTCAAGGAAAAACTGGTCCATTGGATCCAAGCAGTTGACTATGAGTATCTTCTTCCGGGAATGTCCAGGATGCCCCTGAATATGGGGCTTTTTTTTTCCAATTTAAGGGGGAGGGTGCTTTATCACTACGATTATGACTGGAGAAATCAGGCCTCGGGGGTGCGCTTTGTCAGAAAAGCTACTCATAAAGCCATGAACTGCATTTTTCCTGGAGCAACCCCCCAGCAATTGGATAATCTTACAAAGTCAAGGTTTGTTCACCATTCAAGAGAGGAATTGCAGGCAGGTTTATTTAGCAGAAAGATCATGCAATCAATTTGGAAAAAAAGTGAGGTGCAGGGAATTGATGCAATAAAAAGAAGCAATGACGAAAATCGTGGTGTGGTACTTGTATCATGTCATCTTGACAGCTTCTGTATGGGAATGGTGCTCATGGGCATGCATGGGTTAAATATTAATTGTGTAAATACAGTTAGAATTGAAGATCCTGTCATACATCCTTCAGTACGTCGCTTTTTTCAGTATAAGTATGTAGCAATGGAAAAGCTGATGAATGGCAGGATGAAATACCATGAGACAGATATGGATTATTTTTACGACTCTCTTAAGAACGGAAATAATGTAGTTTTAATGGGCGATATTCCAGGAAAAAAATCCAGTATATTTATTCCTTTGTTTGGCCGTTCTTTCCGCATGCCCCTTGGAGCCTGGTATCTGGCTAAAGAGACCAACAGTCTGCTTGGTGGCTATGTGTGTATTTATCTGGGCTATGGCAGGTACAAGTTGGTATGTTATGAACCTGTAGAGGTTGATTCGGATGATCCATTGGAATCCTTGAAGCCAGTTTATGACTTTCTTGAGAGTTGGATCAGGAAAATGCCTGAAAGGTGGATATGCGCAGATCTTTTAAGCGGCTTTTCAGAGTGGAACAGCTAATCTGCTGATTTTATATCATTTTGTAAAATTTTAAGTTTTAAAAAGTAGTTATGTTAAATGTGTATCAAATTGCTCTTCATGATAACCAGAACTTGAGTCATGAGCAGATTCTGGCTGTGAAAATGGGCAGACCGCCATATGATCTGGAGACTGTTTCAGGCAACCTTACAATCGGACGGTTGTTGCAGGAAACCATATGGAATGAGGCTGTTTTTATTTTTGATCCAGAATTCTGGTATCCTGAGCATTGCTGGCATAGATGGTTTGGAGCAATCCTTGAGAAGTCCATGGATACTATTTCTGTGCCACTGGGCAATCAAAATCCAGCCTGGAGAAATGGTCTTGATGTTCCATTGTATTTTACTGTTTCCGGTCTCCAAAATGCCTCTCTTTTTTGTGCTGAAAATGAATGGATGACGGTCAATATCGAAAGTTCTATTGAACTTTGCGTTGCAGCTGTTCCCAGAAAAGTGCTGAGGCAATTTCCTGGTCATCTAAAGCTTAAAAATATTCCCGGGCTATGTGCCGAGAAGAATGTTGAGTGCCAAATTTTCTGTTGCGGCTGGCTTCACAGCTTTAAATCTCTTGGAGATGCAGGGTGCAGGCATGATCTGATTAGCATGACCGACTGGACGGGTAATGTGCTGGAAGTGGGTTGTGGAGCTGGCTTAATGGCAGCAACCTGTAAAGAACAGAACAGTGGTCTCAGGTGGGTGGGAGTGGAGCAAAGCTATGATATTATTAAGGAGGCATCTCCAAGACTTGATCTAGCTATAAATGCAGATGCTAATTATGCTTTGCCCTTTGGTAAGGACATTCGTTTTGACCGCATCGTATGCGGAGATTTTCTGGAACACCTGCCTTTTCCATGGGTTTTTCTTTCAAGGTTACGAAACTGCGTGGCAGACTCTGGCAGACTAATAGCCTCAGTACCCAATATTGGACACTGGTCCATAGTTAAGGATCTGTTTAAAGGACGTTTTGATGAAGCACCGTCTGGCACTTTGTGCGTGACACATTTGCGTTTCGGAACTAAAAAGTCATGGGAAAAATGGTTTTTGGGCGCAGGATGGAATATTGAGAAAGTTGAAGAAGAACGTCTACCGCTCCCTGTTGAAATAGAGCAAATGATTGAATTTGTCCCTTTTGAAATTGACAGGAATTCACTGGCAACCATACGTTACAGGTTTCTGGCTTCACCAGGATAACTATTTTTCAGGCTGTAAACTCATATTCAGGTTCCTGACATGAAAACAATCTAATACGGGCTGTGCCCACAACCCAATTTAAACAAGAATAGTTAAGTTTGGGGCGATAACCTTACTTTTCAGGCTGCAGGCTGAAGGCTGAAGAATAAGGATCTTGGGCATCATTGCTCTTTCAAGGTTATAAAAATTTCTTGTTTTTTTCTACAGGATTGAAACGTTAAGTTGCTAAATAGCATGCAAGACAATTAATTTTTGATATGATAATTAATCAATATAGAGAAAAGTACTCTGAATACAGAATTAAACACTGGGATAATGTAGCTAAACAATCTACAGCAAGTAAAGGTCGATACTATCATTCCCGCGTTGAAGAAATTTACCGCTTTCTTATTCCGCCAGGTCAGCATGTCCTTGAGCTTGGATGTGGGACAGGAGATCTATTAAGTTCTCTCAGGCCCAGCTACGGGGTCGGAGTGGACTTTTCATCAAATATGCTTTCAATTGCAACGGCAAGACACCCGGAAATTAATTTTATTTGTGCTGACGTGCATGATGTATGTTTTAACACTTCTTTCGATGTGATTGTTCTGAACGATATTCTGAATGATCTTTGGGATGTTCAGCTTCTATTTAAGACCATTTCAAAATTTTCCAACCACAAAACCAGAATAGTAATGAATGTTTTCAGCAGGCTATGGCAGCCTGCTCTGGACTTTGCCAGGAAAAAGGGATGGGCAACCCCTCTTCTCAAACAAAACTGGTTAACTCCTGAGGACCTGCGACATCTTATGCACCTTGAAGGGTTTGAGGTCGTTAAAAAGTTGAGTGATATTGTTGTACCGCTTCCGATTCCACTTATTTCCAGCTTTTGCAATAAGTACCTTGCCAAGCTTTTCCCTTTCAACTTTTTCAATCTCACCCACTTTCTTGTAGCTCGTAAAGTTCCTGATACAAAGACAGGCAGAAGTATGTCTGTAAGCGTGATTGTTCCGGCAAGAAATGAAGCTGGCAACATTGAAGAAATTATCAAAAGAGTGCCGTCAATCGGTTCTTCCACAGAGATTATTTTTGTTGAAGGAGGTTCTACAGATAATACTTGCGAGGCAATAAACAGTGTAATTTTGGAAAATCCAAGCTTAAATATTCGCCTTTATCACCAAACTGGACAAGGCAAGGGCGACGCAGTTCGCCTTGGTTTCAGCAAGGCTGCGGGCGATGTTCTGATGATCCTTGATGCTGACATGACTGTTCCGCCTGAAGATTTATTAAGGTTTTATCAAGCGCTGGCAGATGGTAGAGGGGAGTTTATAAATGGTGTAAGATTAGTTTACCCAATGCAAGATCAGGCCATGAGGTTTTTTAATCTTATTGGGAACAAGTTTTTCAGCCTTGCATTTTCCTGGCTTCTTGGCCAGCCTGTAAAGGATACTCTGTGCGGCACCAAGGTTTTGACTAATCGCAGCTACAGATCAATTGCAGCAAATCGTTCTTTTTTTGGAGATTTCGATCCTTTTGGAGATTTTGATCTTCTTTTTGGCGCTGCTAAGCAAAACCTTAAAATTGTTGACCTTCCAGTACGTTACCATGAGAGAACTTACGGAGAAACCAATATTCAAAGGTGGAGACATGGTGTTATGCTATTGAGGATGGTATTATTTGCTGCAAGGCGAATTAAATTTATCTGATTTAGAAAAAAGGTAACATTACAGCTGCACCCATACGTTAATTTGCTGGAGAGCATTGCGAGTTTCTGAAAATTGTAAAAATTGAATTGTATGTGACAGTTATTTTGGGGATAAAACCCTATTGCGATGGTTTTGAAAGGGGACTGTTCCAAATTTCCATAAAAAAGACTCATTTCAGTTAATCGCTGGTCTGGTTCCGGACCGCCCTGATCAGGCACTTGTAGTAAAAGATGGCATAAGTCTTTACATGAAAACAAAAATATTATCGTTTTTGAAAGATCCAAGATTGCAGGAAATAGAAGTAGATGATCCCTTGTATCATGAATATTGTAAGGAAATACTTTTCAGCAAACCATATTTAAAAGCTGTGTACACAAGGTGGTATGAAATCATACTGTCACAGATGATAAATAAAAACGGAATCGTACTTGAGCTTGGTTCCGGCTGTGGTTTTTTTGAAGAGTTTTTTCCAGATATAATACTCAGCGATATAATGCCTGTCAAAAACAGCAGTCTGAGCTGTGACGCTTGTAAGCTGCCATTTAAATGCAACTCTATTGATAGCATCACTATGGTAAATGTTTTCCATCATATACCAGATGTTTTTGTTTTTTTAAAGCAGGCTGTAAAATGTCTTAGGCAACATGGTCAGATTATCATGGTTGAGCCCTGGGTCAGTCCCTTTAGCAGGGTAATTTATTCTTCTATTCATCATGAGCCTTTCGACCCAGGATCAAAAACCTGGGAGATTTCAAAAGGGGGCCCCTTATCGGGTGCTAATCAGGCTTTACCCTGGATAGTTTTTCAAAGAGATCGGAAAAAATTTGAAAGTTTTTTCCCAGAGTTGGCAATTCATAAAATAATTCCTGAATTAAATTTCAGATACCTACTTTCCGGAGGGTTAAGTTTCAGGTGTTTCTTTCCTTTCTGGACCAGTTCAGTATTTTATGCTCTGGAAAAGAAAGTAGAAAAGTTTTTAGTTCAAAAGTTATCATTATTTGCATGCATTGTTCTTCAAAAAAGATAGATCACTATGAAATTGGATTTTAATCCTACTACTTACCTTGCAGGGCTTGGCTCTCGATTGTATAGTATAAATTACCCATTATACAAGAAAGTCTATTTTTTTTACAAAAAGATGACAGATAAAGAAATTTTATCTTTTTTAAAGTCTTATGTCAAAAAAGGTATGGTAGTTTTAGATGTCGGAGCAAATATTGGTTTTTATTCTGTTTATTTGGCCCGTCTTGTAGGCATAAATGGCAGAGTGCACTCATTCGAACCGTGCAGGGATACATTTAAAAGATTAGTGCAGTCTACCAGTATGTATCCCCAGGTAGTTTTAAACCAAACTGGAATTATGGATTCTGCAGGTGAGGCTTTTCTGAACTTTTCTGCTGCAGGTAACGTAGACAATTGGCTTGAAAAAAAAGATAGTCTTGCAAATTCAAAAAGTACAATATCCACAATAACGCTGGATCAGTATTGTCAAAAAATGAAGCTTGAGGTCGATCTGGTCAAGATGGACATTCAAGGTGCTGAGCTTATGGCCTTGCAAGGTTTTAGTGAGTCATTAAAATTAATGGATAATATCGTTATTTTGATGGAGTTGTGGCCATACGGGTTAAGAAGGTCAGGGGCCAGCATTAAGGAATTGTTTGCTTTTTTGGAAGAAAACAATCTCAAAATGAGCAGTTTAAGTGGACAAAAGTTAAAAAGTTTTGATCTATATAACTATAATCCTGATAACTATATCAATGTGCTGACTATGAAGGGGCGGTATTGCACATAGGGGAGCATTACGCGTTTCTGACAACCTGATAGGGGACAGTCCCGAAGCCAGGGACAGTCCCCGTGCCAAGCCATGATAAACCGCTTTTAACCCCAAAAAAGCCTGTGACAAACACATCAATTTTTTCAGTTGTCAGAAACGCGTAATGCTCCCGCACATAGTTAAAAGTACAGGCATACGTAAAATTATATGTTCGTTAATGATTTTTTTTAATCCCTCAGTTTCATGGCGTCCTTATCATAATTAAAATAAATGTTACTTTAAGAAGTGCCAAATAAATATATTAAAATTTCTATTTTTCTGGTTCTGCTGTTTGGACTGGCCTATGCTGTTACAATACCTCCCTTTCAAGCTCCAGATGAGCCTGCACACTTTGCCCGGGCTTACGGGATAGCAGAGGGTCAGTTTGTTCTTAAGGATCATCCTCGAGAACTTGTTGAAATCATAATGGATTTTCTTGGACTATATTATGATATAGATCAACATGTAATGTTCTCGGAAATAAATGATCTTTTGCGAGAGTCCGGGGATAGAATTCCAAATATTGCTTATAATACTTCGCAGTATTCATTTATACCATATCTTCCTCATGCTGTTTTATTGAAATTAACTGAACTTTTTGTTGGAGAATCTTCGGGTATATTGCTGGGTCTATACCTCACAAGAATTATAAATGTTTTTTTTTACTGTCTTGTATTTACTTCAGCCATCAGGGTTGTACCAAATATGTCTCTGATTATTTTTTGGGTTATGGCTACCCCTATGGCTGTTTCCCAGGGAGCAATATTCAGTACTGATATTATCGTATACAGTTCCGGGCTGCTGCTGCTTTGCCTGGGCTGGTCCAACTTGAGTCTCAGACATTATATACCTCTTGCTTTTTTTTCGGTTTTTTTTCTGCTGGCGAGCAAACCACCTTACGCTTTTCTGCTTTTAATCGCACTTGTGAGTGCTTTAGTTCAAAAGCAAGATCGTCTGCTCAGAATGTTATCTATATTTACTGCAGCTTCTCTCGCTATAGCTACAGGGCTTTTGTGGAAAGAGGCTGTGGTCCAGCATGGAATTTTAGAACATACAATGAAATATATTCAACTGTACAGATCGCCAGATATTTCACCTGCTGACCAGTTTAAGTATGTGCTAAGCAATCCGAGTGCTTTCATTCAGGCAATTAATAATACATTTGTGAGCGACGGATGGAACCTTTTTCATCAGATGGTTGGGGTTTTAGGATGGCAGGACCTGCCGCTGCCACGTTGGGTTGTTTTTTTCTGGGCTATAATGCTTTTCCCTGTGCTGTTTGTTTCTCTTGGTCCTGCTAATGATTTTGCAGAAAAATCTCATTTTGTTGGGATCAGCTGTTTGATTTCAGCCGTTCTAACAACTTCAGCAATACTTTTAGCTTTATACCTTACCTGGATGCCCGTGGGAGCCCAGGCGATTTCTGCTCAGGGCAGATATTTCCATCTACCAGTACTCTCTGCCTTAGGCGGCGTGTTGTTGCTTGCGAGCAGGTTTACTCCAGTAGAGCCGCCCGGCCGAAACACGATGTCCTTTCTGCTTTGCACCGGGACAACCCTGGTCCATATTGCAGGGTTGATAGCAATAATCAATCGATATTGGTCTGTTTGACTTTGAGATGGGAGTATTAAGTGTTTCCAAAAAACATAAAGATGGAGGTTACTATTCACCATGCTGCGAGGTTAACCTGCATCCTGATTTGTTTTATTATTGCTGCAAATTCCCAGTATGATCCCGTAAGTCAAAATCATTAATTGTTTCGTACAGCCCAAAGATCTTCTCTGTCCATGTTTTTGACTAACGGGCTCAGGGCTGGTCAAACAAGCAGCAATGGCGAGAGCAATCAGGATGCAGGCTTTATCTGAAAGTAGGATAATGTGGTGAACAGATGCAAATGTGTTGTTTGTTATAGCTGTTTTGGAGTTAAATCTTTTTTTTAGCGGCTTGGCACGGGGACTTTCCCGGCTTCGGGACTGTCTCCTATCGATTTTTCAGAAACGCGTAATGCTCGCCTTTGAGATTATCTATAAGTGTAAAACGTTTGTTTTGACATTCACTAATATGGAAAAAAAAGTTATCACTGCCGCAGTTATCGTAAACTACTTTTCTGCAAAGTTTACAGTGGAAGCAGCAAGGTCTGTTCTCAGCTCACAATCTTCTGGCTCATTAAAAGTGATTGTGGTGGACAATAGCTGTGATAAGAATGAAAGAGAATACTTGACAGCACATCTGCCTGAGAAGGCTTCTCTTATATTAAATGATGAAAACTCTGGTTTTGGCAGGGCATGCAATTATGTTTTTGAAAACACAGACAGTGACTTCTTTTTGTTGTTGAACCCGGATGCCCTGTTGGTTGGTGATTCTCTAATACTATTGGAAGAGACATTGATGTGCAATGAAAGTGCAGGAGCAGTCACCCCTCAAGCGTTCTGGGATGAACGGATGATTTTTTTTATACCTCCAGCTCACGATCCGCTGTTGTTTTTTATTCAGCCGGAAATGCTGCATTTTGGTTCAGGTACCAATTTTTATTCGTTGCTGGCTAAGCTTTGGAGAAGGTACAGCATAAAAGTCTGGACTGCCTCCAAAACATTGCAGGTTAAAAACATATGCGGTGGGCATGTGTTATTAAAAAGGGATGCAGTGTTAAAGGCAGGCGGACTTTTCGATCCAGCCTTTTTCATGTACTTTGAAGATACTGACCTGTTTTTGCGTTTACGTATGTCTGGCTATAAACTTTTATTAAACCCTCGATCAAAGGCTATTCACCATTATGATCAGTGTGATCCGGGAGGGCGAAAAAGAAAAAGCAGTTACATGCTCCAGTCTCATAAACAGTTTATTGATAAGCATGACTGCTTTAAAATATTTTTGCAGAGGAAGTTTGTAAGAGCTGCATCCAGGTTAAATATTGGAATCAGACCTGAAAAATTAATCTCTGTAAGCTCTCCATTAAAAATTCCAGCTCCAGAAAGTGCGCATCAGAAATTGTTGCTGGAGTGGAGCCCTAATAGAGATTTTATACCATCTATTGGCTGTTTTTGGGACGGATCATCCGTTTTTCAAGATAATGACCTGGGAAAACTTGCTCCAGGAACATATTATTTCAGGTATGGGGAGCTTGGAAGTCTGCGACTTCCAGAAAACATTTTCATGTGGATAAAAGAGTGATTATATTGCTATGCAATGCTTTAAAGTTCGAAACTACCAGAATGGAGACGAACATAAAATTCTTGAAATGTTCAACGAGGTCTTTAATCAGAATCGCAGCATTAATCACTGGTACTGGAAGTACAGAGATCACCCGGGGGGAGGAGGCGCCATCAGTATGGCTGTGGCGGAAGGCGGACGTATTGCTGCGCACTACGGGGGATATCCTGTAGATATTACCAACTTTGCAGGTGAAGATTTTCCTGCAGAATTTCGAACTTTTCATCTCGGGGATAAGATGAGCAGGCCTGAATTCAGGGGTGCAGGTTTCAGGAAGAAAACACCCCTGGCCAGAGCATTTTATCATTTTCGTAAGACCCATGCCGCGGATGTTTTTTTTGGCTATGGGTTCGGAACAGGTCACAGCCTTAGAATAGGAAAGCTGCTTTTTAATTATATGGATGTTGAGCCTGTTGCCTATAGAATTATGGATTTTATGGCGTATCGCCAGAACATTTTAAGAAAATTAAAGCGCAGCTTTACACGTTTTTCAATTGAAGAAGTGCACGAAGTTGATGAAAGCTGGACAGATTTTTTTTACAGGGTTGGACCTCACTATAATGCCCTGACTACCCGAAATGCTGAATACATTCGATGGAGATATCTTGAAAGACCAGATAAGAAATATCTTTTAATTGGCATAAGGCACTGTTCAGAGCTTGTAGGCTGGTCTGTTTTTTTTAGAAATTCAGACCGGATTGAATGGGTGGACAGCCTTTTTGATCCAATGTACATTAAGCATCTTTACAGCATGCTGGATTATTTAAAAAATCACAGCTTGGCCGGAGGATGCAGTAAGATCTGCTGCTGGTTTCCCGGGCGTCCGAACTGGTGGGATTCTGCTTTAAGAGAAATAGGATTTATCACAAAGCAGGAGCCAGACTGTCTGCATCTGACAGGCCCTCTTTTCTCTGAGACAGATTCTGAGCTTTTTTTAAGAAACAACTTTTACTATGCAATGGGAGACAGTGATCTGTATTAATACTTCTTGATACAGATGATGCTAAATGACAATGAAAAGTACTATTTGGAGTTCTATCAGGCACTACTTGTTCAGATGTCTGCAAAAAAAAAATGGCTGTGAACACAGCTCTGAGAAATTAAAAAATGACTCGTCTTTTGATCCGGTTATATATTCCCTGGAGTCTCCCAAATTTCACAAGTTTGTTTTGAATGGGAGCAATTTGTTTAAAGGGTGGGTTTTTTACTTCGGAGATAAAAAAGTTAATCAAATTTATGTTTATGCTGATGCGAAACCCCTTGGATCATGCGAGGTCAATCTGGCGAGGTATGACGTAGCAACACATGTACCATCGCTGCCTGCAGTAGAGAATTGTGGATTTGAAATTTCTGTAGAATGCAAAGAAAGCTATAAAAAGATTATTTTTTATATCAAGTATCATGATAATACCAAAGAATTGTTTTTTGAGTATGACGTTCAATTCATCAAACGTATGTCTTATGAAATGAGCATATGTTCAAATAATTTAGATAAACTGAAAATGCCGGATGGTCCAACGGTCAAGCTGACCCAGGGACATGACAATGTAGAAGAATATTTCAACAGCATTTTGCCTTCAGTACTGGCTATAAAAGACTATCTGTCATTTTCCGGGGTCGGCATTGAAAAGGCGAATAATTTGCTGGACTTTGGCTGCGGCTCTGGTCGGATACTCAAAGGATGGTATGCTTGTCACCCTGAGATTAACCTTTATGGCTGTGATTATAATTCACACCTGGTAAAGTGGATTAAAAATAATCTTCCTGAAAGGATTTCTGTTTTCGAGAATGACCTTACTCCTCCCTTGGATTGCCCTTCAAGTAATTTTGATTTAATTTATCTCATCTCAGTATTTACTCACCTGACCCTGGATAACCAAAAAAGATGGATTAAAGAGTTTGAAAGAATATTGAGACCTGACGGCATATTGCTTGTTTCGCTTCATGGGGAATTTTATGTTAGAAATGCCTTTTTCCATCATCCTGAAAAGCTTCAACTATTCCGTGATCAGGGGTTCACGACAACCAATAATGAAGGTTTAGAAGGTTCAAACAGCTTTGGAACTTTTCACAGTCTTTCCTTTGCTGTTCAACTTTTTGAAAAATTTGAACTACTGGGTTTTTTTCCGCAAGGCAACCTGCCTGACAGGCGAAGAGTTTTTCATGTAGCCCTTTCTCAGGATATATATGTTTTCAAACTCAAAAAAAACAGCAGTATTCAGCATAATATGGTTGCAGAACAGGCATGACCCAGGAAACTGATTTGATTCCATACCGTTCATCTCACTTGCCTTCCGGCCCCTGGCTGGTATTTGCCCCTCACCCTGACGATGAAGTTATAGGCATGGGCGGTACCATTGCTCTGGGAGTCAAGCAGAGCATTGCTATTGAAGTTGTTGTAGTGACTGACGGTCAAGAAGCGGGCCAATCGCGGGAAAGGAGGAGTGAAGCTCTTGATGCCGGAGATGTAATAGGTGTCAGCAAGTATCATTTCTGGGATTTGCCTGACAGACAACTTCAATTTTCTGCAATACCAGGCAAACATCTGGAGTCCATTATTACCAGATTGTCGCCTCAGACAATATTTTTGCCTGGCATTCAAGAGTTTCATCCGGATCACCGTGCCTGTACTTTTCAGGTTTTGAAATTTCTTGAGGATTCAACTTTCCATGGTAAAGTATGGCTTTATGAGATCAGTCGACAAAATGAAGCTAACCGATTAGTTGACATAACAGGGGTTATTGAACAAAAAAAGCAGGCCATTCAGTGTTTTGAAAGTCAGTTAGCTCAGAACGATTATCTGAACATTGCAATGTCTTTAAATAAAGCAAGATCTTATACACTGCCAGCAAATATCGGGTTTGCTGAGGGATTCTGGGAAGGAGATTCAAGAGGAAAATATCAGGCAGCCTATGGACAGCTTAAAAGGCTTAATCATTTCTATATGAAGGGACGAAAAATAAATAATTTTCTTGTATCCGTGGTTGTGAGAACAAAAAATCGCCTTGACCTGCTTGAAGAAGCATTGGAGAGCATTGCCTTTCAAACCTATCGTCCCATAGAGGCTATTATTGTAAATGATGGGGGCGTTCCAGTACCTGTTGGAAAATTGAAATCACTTTTTTCAGATATTATCATAAAATACAAAGACCATAAGATATCACAGGGCAGGTCCGAGGCTGCCAACACTGGGATAAAAGAGGCATCAGGAGAGTTTATATTGTTTCTCGATGATGATGACTTGTTTTATCCAGAGTGTGTGAAGACCCTGGTAGATAATGCCAGTCAAAATTGTTTTTCACACGCGAAAGGAAAGTGTGTCCGCTATAATGCTGAAAAAAGTGCAGTTGATGAAGATTATGTGATTATAGGGCGGCCTGTAAAGCTGGGACGTTTAGTACTTGAGAACTGCATCCCCTTTAATACCGCGTGTTTTCATCGGAGCATGCTGGAACAGGTGGGGCCCCTTGATAAGGAGCTTGAAATATTCGAAGACTGGGACTTAATGATTCGAGTTGCCGGCAAATTCAGGTCTATCTTTGTAGACAGACTTGTTTCTGAATACAGGGTTTTTGATAATGCCACGATTACAGGCAAGGGTGGTGATGAAAAACACCTCATGTATCGTAAATTGATTCTGAGCAAATATCTGGACCTGATTGAAGCTGGAGACATACTGGCATTTAACCAGAGCAGCATTGACAAGGTTGTCCTGGAAAAGGAAAAACTAATTTTTAAGCTTCGTGAAAAGTTGAACTTGCTTAGCAATGATCTTGGTGAAGGGGTTAGCAGCAAGGAAGTACTTGAATCGGAATACTTAAAAGCTAAAGCATATGTCGGGGATCTCCTTGTTGAAATGGAGCGTCTTAGATCTGAAGCAGATGGTCTTAGATCTCAAGTAGAAAAGAGGGACAACAACATCGCAATTCTTGAAGACTGCAACAAAGCCTTGCAGTCCAGCATCTCCTGGAAAATCACTAAACCATTGCGTATCTTCAAAGCGCTTTTATTTAAGTAATATGAATAATAGTCACAATTCTTTTTTCCCCTATGTAAAGGTAATGATTCTGAACTATAATGGAGTGAATCACCTTGACAGGTGCTTGGCATCCCTTGGAAAGACGGATTATCCTGATTTTTCAATTCAGGTCATTGATAATGCGTCAGATGATGAAAGTGTCGGTCTCATCAGATCCAGCTATCCTCATGTTGAAGTCATGGAAAACAAGGCCAATCTGGGATATGGAATGGCTTATGATAAAGCCATCAGAATGTACGAGGGTGAGTACTTTGTGCTTCTAAACAATGATACAGAGGTTGATCCGGGGTGGCTTAAGCCTCTGGTCATGAGGATGCGGCTGGATGACAGCCTGGCCGCGGTTTCCTCCAGGCTCTTTTTTCAAGAGCATCCCAATGTCGTAAACCATGCTGGCGGAGGGATGAACTATATCGGGATAGCGTATGATATAGGCATTTTTGAGCCTGAACAGGACTGTCCTTCAGAGTCTGTGAGAAGAGTTCTCTTTCCATCAGGAGCAGCCTGCCTTATGAGAAAGAGCGCTTATTGTGATGCGGGTGGATTTGATAGGAAGATGTTTATGTACCACGAAGATGTTGATCTTGGATGGAGATTAAACATTAAGGGATATAAAGTTGAATGTTTGCCCCAGTCTAAGGTATACCATGCCTTTGGGGGCTCATCATTAGAAGAAAAGGGCATGTCTTTCAGGAATAATCTCGGATATAGACATGCCATGAGAAGCCTTATGAAGAACTATGGTCTGTCTGAGCTTTTCAGGTCTTTGCCACTATTAATCTCACTTGGAGCAAGATCCAGGTTTCGCGATGGTTCCATTGATTTTGAAAAGTGCCTGCTTTGGAACTTGAGGCATTTACCAACAACATTTCTGGAAAGGTCTCGAATTCAGAAACAAAGAAAAAAAACAGATGAGCAACTTAAATCCCTGATCTGGCCTTACCTGAGCATTCCTGCTTTTTTTCCAGACTATACATTACAGACCTTGGACACATTTCAGAACTCTCAGACTCAGAAGAACCCTTCTATTGAGATTGGCGCACAAAGCCCTGCCTGTCTTGGATATGGCTGGCATGGAAGGGAACGAATGGAATTCCTGAACGCTAGCTGCAGGTGGACAAAAAGTGAGGCAGTTCTTTTTCTGCATTCAGAATCAGCAAGGTCAGGAATTGTTTTACAGGTTGCTGCTCTTGCAGGTACTCTTGGCAGGAAAAGGCAGTTTGATTTTACTATCAATGGGGTGGATGCCGGATCTGAGATAATCGAATCGGATGATATTCAATATATTGAGCTTGAATATGCGGGAGGTCCCGGGGCAATTGAGCTCAAAATCGTCTGCAGGGATACATGGGTTCCTCACAAGGTCTTCAGGAACAATGATCATAGAGTGATGGGGATAGGAGTGGCAAGGGCATCAATTTGTCCATTGTCAACTGATCATCGTCCTTTTGATGGAATATCACTGATAATCCCGACATACAACAGGATAAGCAAGCTGGTCAGAGTTCTGGAGGCTCTTGAGGGTCAGACCCTTTCAAGAGAAAAGTTTGAGGTGATAGTGGTTGATGATGGCTCAACCGATTCTACTGCCCAGGAAGTTGGAAGGTTTGCTGAAAAAACCCAGATTAACCTGAAGTACCTTCGTCAGAAAAATATGAAGCAGGGAGCAGCAAGGAACAATGGGCTGAGAAAAGCAGTGATGCCCCTTGTGGCCTTTATTGGTGACGATATAATTCCTGCTTCAAATTTTTTAGAAAAGCATCTCAAAAGGCATAATCAGGAAAATTGCCACGGTAAGCTCGTTGTGATCGGCCATACCATGTGGCCGGAACATGTCAGAGTAACTCCTTTTATGCATTTTGTTCATGAATACGGTTACCAGTTTGGCTTTTCCATTATGGAGGACGGTGGCAACCTGCCATTCAATTTTTTCTATACATCCAATATATCTCTAAGCAGAGACTTTCTCGAACAACAGGAAAAAGTTTTTTGTGAAGACTTCGGAAAATTTGGCTGGGAGGATATCGAGCTGGGCTTCAGGTTGCAGGAAAATGGCATGAGGCTTTGCTTTGAGCCAGGAGCAACCGCCTGTCATGACCATCCTGTAACAGTCAGGGACTCCTGCAGGAGGCAGCTTGATCTTGGTAGAACATCCAGAACTTTTCTTAAGAAGCATCCTCAACTAAAATCTTTTCTGGGTAATGAACAATATCTTGAGAAATGCTCGACCTTACGCCTGCCTGCAATGCTCTTATCTTATGTAGTAGATTTTCTCGACCAGAAGAAAGTAAAACTGCCCGGCATACTCTATAAGTTTATTCTGCATACTCACTATTGTGCAGGGGCTGTGATCTGGAACGAGGATTAATTATGAAGGTCAGTTTAATTATTGTAAACTTTAACGGGTCAAACCACCTGCAAAAACTTTTCAAGTCAATCAGCGATTTGGATTATCCGCAAAATGATCTTGAAGTGTTTTTTTTTGATAATGGCTCAACTGATGACTCTGTCAAATCTGCAAAAATTTTCTATCCATGCGTTAAAATAATTCAGAATGATAAGAACAGCGGGTTTGCCGCTCCACACCGAATTGTAGCTCAGAAGGCTGAAGGAGAAGTGCTGGCTTTTCTTAACAATGACATGCGCGTCGATCCTGGATGGATAAAAGAGGGACTCTCTTATTTAAACCCGGAGCAGGGTGAGGTGTGTGCCTCTTCAAAAATTTATGCCTGGAATGGAAAAAGCCTGGACTTTAATGGTGGGTCATTACAATACCTTGGCTATGCTGATCAGTATAACAATGACAAAATCAAGGATGGAGAACATATTCTTTTTCCCTGTGGCGGAGCCATGTTTATCTTCAGAGATGTATTCCTTGAAGCCGGGTGTTTTGATGATGACTATTTTGCAATTTTTGAGGATGTAGACCTTGGCTGGAGACTTTGGCTTATGGGCTATAAGGTTGTAATGGCTGGAAAATCTCAGGTCTACCACAAGGGACATGCCACATTAGATTCGCGCAATGATTCAAAAAAAAGATACCTGATGCATAAAAACGCTCTGGTGACAATTATTAAAAACTACGATGACAGTAACCTGAAAAAAGTTCTTCCCATTGCCTTCACACTTGCACTTAAGAGAGCTTTACTTTTTATGAAAGTTGAGAAGAGAGATTTTTATTTTTGGGAGGAACGAAAAAAATCTGGCATTGATGCTACCAGTGGTATAGAAGGTTTGCTGCATTTAGTTGTGCTGGATGATGTGCTGAATGAATTTGAAAGCATCATGAAAAAAAGAGTCGCTGTCCAGGAAAAAAGAGAAGTCACAGATGAAAAAATTCTGGAACTTTTTGGTGATCCCTTGAGAAATATTATGTGTTTTAAAGAGTACTTGTATCAGGAAAGTTCCATGGTTAACTTTTTTCATCTGGATGAGCTTTTTAAAGGCCAGGAAGAAATTAAATCTCGATTAGACTATGGTGCTGATTCAGTTAGAAAGGAGTTGAGCAAAATGCGAGGAGAGATGGTAAGACTGAGGCTGATGGATTCCAGAATGGGGAGGACAGATCAGCGCCTGGATTCCCTGGTGCAGAGGTTTGTTGAGAAAAAAAGGGCTGACGGTCTTTTTCCAGCTATCAGCAAATCACTTTGTTATTGCGTGGAGAAATTTAAATCAAAGTTTTAGCTGCCATTTAGTCGTGGCTTTTTTAGACCTCATGGATTGACATCACACCGTCAATCCATGCAGTCTGAAAGCTGAAACAATATTTGTGCCAACCATATCAGTGACTTACCCGTTGATTGATGCAAGATAAACAACGATGGGCATTGGGACTGTCCCCCGCTGGGATCTAATTCTCGGTACATACCTTTTTCCCTCGCAAGCATCAATTTCGGCATATCGAAATGTGAGTTGCGGGGACTGTCCCAGTTGTGGTTACGTATTCTTTTCTTGCTACTTGGGTTGCGGGCAAAGCTTGTGTTAGTATAGAAAATAACTGGATTCCGGCTTTCGCCAGAATGACGAATGAAAACAGGTTGTTGCATTGTGATGTCATACCGGCGGAAGCCGGTATCCAGTAATACTGCCCTGTGTTATGGAGAAGTTACGCATAAAAAGACTTAATAAAACAAGGCTGTGAGTGCCAGCCTCCCTGCCACATGCAAAGGTCTAAACTGCTGCTTACATTGAAAGTTTTGGGTGCCAGCAAGGCAAAAAGCATGCACTTCGGAATTAATTTTATCATTAGATAGAATCACATTTTACAGCTATACTTTATAAATGGGGTATCCACTTCGCTAACCCTGTGACATAATCACCTTTTGTGGGCAAAATACTAAACAGTTTTTAACAATAAAATCAAGACACTAGAAGCAAGGGTGGCGATCTGCCTACCTGGTGCATTCGTTTGTCACTAATTCAGACCGTAACTCTGCCAGTGTATGCTCTGCCTGTCGATCTGCCTGCCGACAAGCAAGCCGGGGTTAGCGAAGTGGATACCCCATTTTTTATAATTTTCATTATCGATAATTTTATTCAGACTGTTATCTTTTACACATAAAAACACGAATTCTTTTTCTTGTTTAAAGATCATGTCTCAAGAGTTTGTATAGGAATTAGAGAGGGGAATGTTATAATAATGCGTATTGCTAAAATTTTTGCTTGGATTTCTTTGTCAGTTGCTCCATTTTTGTTTATGGTTTATCAGTATAAGTGGTTGAGTGATCTTCCATTTTATGATTATTGGCATGGCAACTATATTGGAAGTATTTTTCTGTCTGATAATCTTATCAATTTTTTATCAGGCTTACTGCATCGATCCAACGAACATATAATCGTTGTCCCTAAGCTATTTTATCACCTGAATTTCCTTCTTTTTAGTGGAAGTAACTATGGAATGTATGCACTTAACCTTATACTAAACTGTTTTACTGTATTAGTATTTTTCTTGTTAATAAAGGAAATGAAATTATGTAAGCAAGATTTAGTGATTGCCCTGCCCGTGCTATCATTTGTGTTTTTCTCTCCTACTGCAGGTCATAACTGGTTTCTTGCTTTTAGTGGAAATCACTGGTTCATGGCAAACCTTTTTTTCCTGACATCCCTTTTTTTCCTGATAAAATTTATTAAAGACTATCATATATTCAACTACTTCTTAAGTGTTTTTTTTGTTTTTATGTCAGTGCTAACGTATTCAACAGGACTTATGGGGCTTATTGCTATTGCAATTGTCTTTCTGCCTGTGGCTCTAAACAACAGAAAGAGTATTTCGTATTTCTGCGGATACATATGTTTTTCGGTGGTAGTCTTTTCAATTATTTTTATTACTTATACTAAGCCAGCACATCATCCAAGTTTTTCTATTGATGTCTTTGTTATTTCAAATATTATATTTTCATTTATTGGTAATCCTTTCACTAATAATCATAATTACGTTTTAGTCATAGGCAAAGTAGGTTTTTTATTTTTATGTATTGCTACAATAATTTTTTTTAAATATGCTTTTATAAAGCATAAGATCGAAGATTATACGCCACTTTCTATAGGTTGGGCTGTTTGCTTATACTCTTTTTTAAATGCATTGTTGGCAGCAATAAGTAGAGGTGGATTTGGTAATGAATTATACGGTATGGCTAATCGATACATGAATCTCTCTGTATTTTTCTGGTTAGGCTTGCTCCTTTTTTTCTACTGTTACATTTTCAATTTTATAAAAATTAACTCAAGAGTTTATTTATATATTTCTAAATTTGTTTTTATAGTCATTATATCAATGACCCTGTGTATATATTATAAGCATGGATTAGACATTTCCATAAGATATGAAACTCAGGCTAGGCATAGTATATATGCTAAAATGGCTCTTCATCTCGATATATATGATGAAGAAATTGAGAATAAGTTTATTTTTTCTTCATTCACAGAACCAATTAGGCATATATTAAAAAGTAAAAGCCACGTTCCTTTTAATGAAAATTTTTTTGATAAATTTGAACTTGATCACAATATTATGTTAAATACCAATGCAGTAGAACAGGATATAAAAGAATATAAATATTATATAGACAGAGTGGTCTCTTTGAATGATGACTGGAAACGCATTCAAGGTTGGGTTGTTTCTTTAAAAAATATCAATCTAGAGCTCAACAGGCTATACGCTTATAATTCAAGCGATAACTTGATAGGAATTGGAGCAGTTAACTTGCTGAGGGACGATGTAAAGAAGGTGTTTGGCTTCAGTAATGCCCGTTATTCTGGATTCATTATCTATGTAAATACAAATAAGTTATGTGATATAATGTCTATATATATTAAAGCTGATGATAAGCATAATGTATTTTTAACTGAATTAATTTTAATAGATAAATTATAGTAAAAGTATACTATAAGTCAACGTATGATTTGACTGCAAAAACATATTTAACAGTCAAAGGAGGCAAGAGACAGTGATCAGAAGTCATTAATAGCAAGGAGTCATGTTAATTTTCAACTGATCAAATTTTTACCAAGCTTCTTGCATTAAAATACTGTAACATGAGGTTGATGTAATTTATGACATTTAAATTTTCTGATGTAAATATTAATTTATATATTTGAACTTATAAGGAGTTTTTTTCATGAATTCATGTAAGAATAAGTGTATAAGTTTTGTAATTCCAGTTAAAGATGAGCAAGACACCTTAAATGAATTAGCTCTGTCAATTATACATGAAGTTCAAAATATGGAAGGATTGTATGCGCCTGAAATTATATTTGTAGATGATGGGAGCAAAGATAATAGTTGGGAGATTATGAAAAATCTCTCAACTACTTATAAAGATAAAGTCTTCGCAATAAAGCTTCGAAAAAATTTTGGAAAGGCTACAGCTTTAGAAATTGGATTTTCTCGTGCTTCAGGAGAAATTGTGTTTACGATGGATGCAGATCTTCAGGATGACCCAAGCGAAATTTCCAGATTCTTAGCTGAGCTTGAACAAGGATTTGATATGGTTTCAGGTTGGAAGCGGCGACGAAATGATCCTTTTTCTAAAACAATTCCCTCCTTGCTCTTTAACAAAGTTACTTCTTTCGCAACTGGGATACCTTTGCACGACTTTAATTGTGGGTTTAAGGCATATCGTAAGGAAGTCATCGAGGCTATCAAGCTATATGGTGAACTGCACAGATATATTCCAGTTTTGGCTCATGATTATGGTTTCAGGGTCAGTGAAATTGAAGTAAAGCATCACCCTCGCAAGCATGGCATTTCCAAATATGGAATCAACAGGTATTTGAGAGGGCTTGTTGATCTTTTTACCGTACTTGCCACTACTCGTTGGTTGAGAAAACCGGGTCATCTATTTGGTGGTGTAGGGATTGTTTCTGGTATCATCGGAACAGGAATACTGATGTATTTAACTGTTTTGTGGTTTATTGGTTTGGGGCCTATTGGAGTGAGACCATTATTCTTTTTGGGCATTTTGCTTTGCATCCTTTCTGTTCAAATGATTTCCTTAGGTATTATTGCTGAATTTTTTATAAAGACATCAAGTGCTATAGAAACTAGGAAATTTATTTCTGAAGAAACCATCGGAAACAAAGAAACCAAGATTTAAGGTTAAAAATGCAAGATGAAGCTTATTTGGCTTATATAGAAGAGACTTCAAGCTGGTTACATAAGGGAAGGATCAATCTTATTGATAATATTTTTCTTAGTTTAAAGCTTGAAAGTAAAAGGTCCGAAATGCTCGAGATTGGTGCAGGTGCCGGACAAAATACAGAGGTGCTGTCCAAGTTCGGAACTGTTGATGTGTTGGAAATTGACCCTAAAGGGATCAAGCTTCTTCGGGACCTACCTTATATACATAAAGTAATTGATAAGCCTATTTATTCTAAGCTGAGCAAATTGTATGATATCATATGCGCATTTGATGTTGTCGAGCATATGGAAAATGATAAAGATTGCCTGAGTTGGGTATTTGAATCTCTCAAGCCTGGTGGTTTATTTATTGCCACTGTTCCTGCCTATCAGTGGCTTTTTAGTTGCCATGATATTTCGCTCAATCACCATAGAAGGTATACATCAAAATCTTTTCGTTCTCTTCTTCCACATAATACAAATGTTTTGATTGATGGTTATTTTAATTCTGTTTTGCTCCCTGTCGTTGTAATTTCAAGATGTGCCAAGGGTGTTAAAAATATCTTCATGAAAGATAAAATCTACATGAAGCAAAAAGTACCTCAAAGTGTAATATTTAGCAGTTTATTTTTTCATATTTTAAAATTTGAATCTATGTGTGTTTCAAAAAGAGTTAGATTTCCTTTTGGCCTCACTTACTATCTTGCTGTACAGAAGGTGTGATGAAGCTGTCTTGAGGCGCTTAGAGAAATTGTCAAACCAATATATGTTGGTGGTCGTTCGGTAGTTGAATGGAGCTGGCATTATGCTGGCTGTTTTAAAATGGCCTGCTGGAAGTATGGCCATCTTTTACAAAGCCTTAGAAATCAGTCGCCCCGAATGGGCCTCTTTTTCCATCTTTGCTAAGTTGTGCTGGGTCCGCAAGTGGACTGTCCCTGGTTTGGGATAAGAATCTTCCCTTATTTGGGTTGCAGGCATGGTGTATTAGTTTTTTTGTATTTTAACCTTGAGGTCTTGAATGTTTTGGTCAAAATTTAATAAAAAAAATATAATTTACCAAAATTTCAAAAAATATATTGCAGTTTCTTTAGTTGGTTTCACGCTAAGCCTGGGGTTAACAATCTTTCTTCATGAAATATGTCGTTTAGACCCAGAGCGAGCTTATGCAGTTGCTCTAATTTCTGTATTTATCATTAACTTTGCATTAATGAGATACTGGGTTTATTCTCACACTCGAACTCAAAGTTGTGCCCTAAAGCAATTTACTCTAATGGCTACTTCCTCAGCACTATTCAGATTAATAGAATATATAGTGTTTATTTTCCTATATGGCTGGTTGGGGATTCATTATGTTTTATCTATCTTAACTATAATGAGCATATCTGCATTTTCAAAATTCTTTTTTTATAATTCATTTGTCTTTTCAAAGCGCGTAAACAGACATCCGAAATGAATATAAGAGTAAAGATGTAAATTATTATACATACGGAATAATGGTCTATAGATTTGTTTAGACTGGCAACAACAGTTAGCTTCTGTCCAAGCCATTTTTTGGGCTACTTCAAGGCTTGCTTATTATCCCCTTTGTGATGGTGTACTACCATGCAATAAGTTTACATAAAGGTCAGTCAATTTTTGAAGACATCTTTATGTAGTTTTTAAACCCTTTAGAGACGGAATGCACAACTTTTATTTATGGTTGAATTTACATTAAGTTATTTGTGGTAAATATAGCTAATAGTTGGTAATATTAAAATATTCAGCATATATGCTTATCAATACAAAAAAATCAGCTTCAAAAGAACAAATGACCGATGCCGACCTGGGCGCATGAACTGGATTTTTCCATGGTCGCCATTGTCATGCCTGTTTATCAGGGCGAAGCATTTCTTGCTCACCAGATTGAATCTATTTTGGGACAGTCGTATCCACAAATCAGTTTATATATCAGGGATGACGGGTCAACCGATTCTTCCAGAAAGATTGTCAGCTGCTTTGCGGAAAAAGATGCTCGAATCAAAGTAATGGACTCTAATGGTCAGCACCTTGGTGTTACGGGATCCATAAAAGCTATTTTGAGACATGTTAAAGAGAGTGTGGTTTTTTTTGCAGATCAAGATGACATCTGGTCAAGGCATAAGATATCTACCATGCTTGAACACATGCCTGACAATGGGCTTGGCAGTATCCCCGTGGTAGTCTTTTCCGATCTTGAAGTTGTTGATGAGAATCTTGAATCCATAACTGGTTCATTCTGGGAAGTTTCCGGAATTGACCCCCATAAATTAAAGTTTATAGATATTATTCGCAGAAATTGTGTTACAGGGTGTGCTTGCATGATTAACAAGGCTATGCTTGAGAAAATGACGGCAATGCCGGACAAGGCTGTTCATGACTGGTGGACAGCCTGTGTAGCAGCAAAATTGGGAATAATCATACCTTTAAGTCGCAGTCTTGTTCAGTATCGTCAACATGGGGGGAACAAAATTGGTATGCAGGCAGGAGGCTTAAAAAAGTTGTCCCGCCTGTTGAATGATGAATCTTTTAGAACAAAGTTTTCTGAACAGATGCTTAACTCAATTAACCATCTTTTGGCCGTGAGAGTTTATTTTTCGCAAAAAATGAATATTTCAGAATACATTGGTATTCATTGGGAGTTGTTACGTAGATATTTTTTTTATGTTGTTACTAAACGGTAATTTTACCCTATGTGCACACCACTAAGCTAATTTTGAGCTGATAACCTCATATAATGATCCTTACCGCATCAATAGTACGCTATAATAACAATCCAGATCTCATCAATTCAGTGCTCAGGCAGCTGACTGAGTCTATCCACCATATTAAAGTCTATATAATAGACAATTCATCTGTTTCAATAGCTGGGCTTCTGGATAGCAAATGCAGCTTTGAATATATCCATTCTCCATACAACTCAGGCTTTGGCGCAGGTCACAACCAGGCTATAAAAATAGCAATGGGATATAATTCTAAGTACCACCTGGTGATAAATCCTGATATTGAATTTGATCCTTCAGTAATAAATGAACTTTTTTTGTTCATGGAGCAAAACTCTGATGTAGGCAATGTCATGCCCCTGGTGACTTATCCTGACGGCCGTAACCAATACCTGGCCAAAATGATGCCTAATCCCCTCACTTTGATGCTCAGACTTGTACATTACTACATCCCGGAGTGGATGGTCCGAAAAGCGAGCAGAAAATATGAACTGCATGATCTTCCACTGGATAGCCCCATAGATGTTCCATCACTTTCAGGGTGTTTCATGTTTCTCAGGTGTGATGCGTTGCGTGAGGCTGGTTTTTTTGATGAACGTTTCTTTCTGTATTTTGAGGATTATGATCTGAATAGAAGGATCAGACAAAAATACAAAACAGTTTTCTACCCTGGCGTGTCAATTATCCACCATTTTGAAAGGGCATCCAGAAGAGATTTAGTAGCCTTTATGCACCATCTGTTTTCAGCATTTAAGTATTTTAACAAATGGGGCTGGTTTTTCGATGCTGCAAGGAGAAACGAAAACAGAAAGGTGCAATTCAGCATAGCCTTGAATAATCATCTCGTTTCAGCAAATATTGCTCACAAAAAAACTGTCTGCAAAGACAGTATCAAGTCCATCGCGCTTATATCGAACCAGGCCTTTTCACAGCTTAATTTCAGGGGGTCCATGATTAGAGAGCTGAGTGGCAAGGGGATAATAGTTTACACTCTTGCTCCTGACTATAACCTTGATCTTCGAAAAAAAGCTCGCAGTCTGGGAGCTATTCCCATCAGCTTTCATCTGGACAGGATAGGAACCAGCCCATTGGTGGACTTTAAAGATATTTTTCTGTTAAGTGGCTTGTTGAAAAGACTCAGCCCTGATGCTGTTTTCTGCAACTTTATTAAACCGGTAATATATGGGTCTTTTGCTGCTCAAAAAGCTGGAATTTCAAATATTTATTCCATGATTTCCGGGTTGGGATACCTGTTTACAGACAGCCCGAAACATTACTCTCTTAAGAATCCAGCTTTCAAAAGGGCTGCTAGTATGCTCTATAAAATGGCTCTCAAGCATAACAAGAGGGTTTTCTTTCATAATCCGGATGATCTGGCTGTATTTGTCAGTTCGGGTGTGCTTGAAAAGGAAAAAGCAGTCAGGGTTTTTGGCTCAGGGGTGGATGTGGGCTATTATATGCCTGAAACAGTAAAGAATGAAAAAATGCAGTTTATTCTCATTGCAAGGTTGTTGTTTGATAAGGGCATACGAGAATACGCCCAGGCAGCTAAAAATATCAAATCAAAGTACCCGCAGACTCATTTTTTACTTATGGGAGGAAAAGACATCAACCCTGCAGGCCTTAACTTCGAGGAAGTCAGTCAGTGGGTTGATTCAGGCGTAATAGAGTGGCCGGGACAGGTCCAGGATGTCCGCCCCTGGCTCAGAAAATCCAGTGTTTTTGTTCTTCCCTCCTGGAGGGAAGGAACTCCCAGAAGTACTCTGGAGGCCATGGCATGCGGCAAGGCCATAATTACTACAGATGTTCCCGGATGCAGGGAAACAGTTTTTCCTGATTCTGAAACCGGAAAGTTTAACTATCTCAAGGGTGGTAAACTTAAGGCAGGTATAAACGGGATCATGGTCCCGGTCAGGGATCCCAGTGCTTTGGCACAAGCCATGGAGTACATGATAAATAACCCGGACAAGGTTGTAGAGATGGGAAGACAGAGCAGGCTGATGGCTGAAAAATATTATGACGTGCGTAAGGTGAACAGGGTTATATTTGAAGAAATGGGAATTCTATAAGCAGCAGGTGTCAGGAATCACCCCTCGGTGCTGATAGTGATCTATAAGAGCCAATTTATTCAGGGCTTAAATAAGCATATAGGCTGCTTGGTTGAGTGCGAGGAAGATGGAAAACTTTTGATTTTTTAGGATAATATAAAGCGCCTGCAAAAAATATTTTTTGCAGGCGCTGGTAAACCAAGAAATGTTATCCGGTATTGTTTGTTTTAAAGCAATTTAACATACATCACAATGCTGATAACATGATAAAAGCACCGCAATCAATATACTGCAAAAATTTGAAATATCCTTATGCATCATGAAAGTAATTGCTGAGTCATAATTACTGTTTAAGTTAAGTTTTGAGATTAAGGTAATGGATAGAATTCTCCGGCAACACGAGTTGGCGATGCATCCTCTGGATTTAAAAATACGGTTTCAGATGCCATGCCGATTAAATCATCGTTATCATTATATAGAAAAGCTGTAAAAGTGAGAGGATCATTTATGTTGAAGGTTGGTAATATGGAAAAATTCATAACATATGCGGTGCTGTTTTGAGGTAGCCTGCCTAAATTAAATGTCGAAACATCAGCTTGATCTGGTTTCAATGTAATGACTTCTAGATTGCTTGCAGTATCATAATCAAACCAGGCAATAGTTCCTCCAATTTGAACAGAAACATATAATGTGCCAGCTTCACCTCGGTTATTTATGGACAAAGTAAACAAATCTCCTGCATCAAAATAATTCATGCCTCTTAGGTTGGTAAGAGTGCCTGTAATCTGATCAGAAGCTCCGGTTACGTTCATGGTCAGGTTGTTGCGTGCCTGGGCAAAAAGGCTGGAAGCAGAGCCGATTAAAATGACAGCCGCAAGTACAAGCGGCAGGCAGAGCCCTGCAAAGGACAGTTTTGATCTAGCTTTCATGGTTTCATCCTCCTGAAAAGGTTAAATTAATATGGGCGAAAAAGGTTTTAAGTAAAGTAAAGGCAAAAAAAATAGCCTGTCAGAAATGGCTGATATTCCGAAAATACAAAAGAAAACTCTTCGACGTTTCGTGTGGAATTACGGTTTGAACACTGTAACTTTTTCACAGTGTTTTTAGGCATTTTTATTGTAATTTCAGGGCTTTAAGTGGTTTATGTATTAGCAGGTTCTTGAAAAAATTTGGTTAAAGCTGCATCATCTCTCGGAGGTTTTTGAAAAAAATTGCATTGGCAATAACATCGCCAAGTTGCTTTTATAGAAGAGGCTACAGAAAAGTTGCTTTGATGTTGCACTTTTCTGGGGGCTTCACATATTGAATTCCATGTTGAGCGTCGAAGAGCCACAAAAAAAATGCAAAACAATTAATTACAAAATCAGCATAAAGATCAAAGTCTTACTAGCCGGATTCTGCATCTGTCAGAACAGATTGTACCGCGGAAAACGCAGTCTGTATAGGAATGCTTTGCAGAAAATATTCAGAAAATAATCCTAGTTATTAAATAATCGCTTAATGTTTAAAAAACTTTAGCTTTTGAATGCTCATTTGTCAATTAAATATTCCACTTTTTCAGGTGTAAGGATAATCGCGATAATAACGCAAAGGGTAAGTGCTTGATTCGAAGTGCATGATCAGGCTGAACACCTGACCCATGCCTTCAACCATAAAAGAAAAATTTATGATTGAGGGGAGTTCTCCGTGTCTGCCTGAAATTAGTTCAAATACAATTTCATCGCCCGGGTTAATAGTAATATCCCCAAGTTCCCAGGGAAGTCCTTCAGCCATAGCCCAAGTATTGTCCAGAAGATCCCCAACTTCAACTCCTGTTATGACAAAACTGTCTCCTATAGCTTCAAGCTTGAATTTTCCATGGCTGATAATGTCTGTTCCAGTCAAGGCCATTCTGGTCACCATTTCAGCTTTATAAGGTAAACCGATTTCTTTCCACCTGGTTCTGGCAGGTCCGCTGATTGTAAATTCCTGCGTTTGAAGGTACAATTTTAGATGAGCGCTCTGACATCCAGACAAAAAATACCAGTCATTCAAAGGGCCAAGGTTAAAAAGTTTATAATCTGTGTCTGAATCATCTATGCCTATATAGTATAGTTTTTGTTTCCAGGCTGCTATGAAAGAATCGGTTATTCTGTAGTATCGGTAATCAACTTTTTCGTTTTCAGCCGTAATGAACAAAGTCTGCTGATTGGCTGGTTTGAAAAGGGAGGGGTAGGTCATTTCAAGCCAGTTAAAAAGACAGATATTGTTGACTTCCTGCTGGACGTAAGGGTCTTTCCAGGTAAAAGCATGGACTGACATAAAATAAGGCAGTGTCATACAAATAGATGTAAGGATAATCAGTTTATGTATTTTCATAGCTAATTATGGATGAAAATTGTTCGAGAGTTGCACAATGATAAAACAAGTCACATGAAAAAAGTGATAAGTAATTCATAAAACTGTTACCAAAACTTAGGGACTATGGAAAAAAGCAGATGCATAAAAATAATTAATCGGTTTTTGTTACTTGAGAGTTCATTGTGCCTGGTTTTTTGTCCCTGGCTGAAAGAACTAAAGTCAATAGAGTTAAAGAGAGACTTGCTCAAGCCCCAAAAAGCATATTGAGCTATAAAAAAACAAATTGAAAACAAACAGTTACAAGAAGTTTAGCTGTCCAGTTTGTTACAATGGCCTGAAAAATATGGTTATGGAATCAAATCCGATAATGCCCCCAACTGCGTCATAGAGGTAGGCTGTTATTATTACTGGGTATCTCATGGATATACCTGAATCTACATAAAAATGGAGCAGTGTAATCTTGCTGCCGGCAGGCAACATGGTCAGCGGCTGAGGTATATGGCTACCGCTTATTGTGGGGAACCCTAAAGGAAGAATGTGGTTATAAACAAACCATCTTTCAATCCATTCCCTCTGAGCCTGAGTGTCGCTGCTGTCACTTCTCAGGCTGATGGAAATGAAGGCATTGCCGTCGACAGAACTTGTGTTTTCAACGGTTAACTCCAGCAAGTCACCTGGAAGAAAATAGTTGAGTCCTGATCTCAGTTGCTGACCACTGGATACAATTTCATTAGATGCACCGGATACCTGCAGTTCGATATTGGTGGCACTAACCTGACTTGCCATCAAAAGCATTGCGCTAAATATCAAGGGCAAAAAAAACAATCTGAACTTCCTTACATCAGATTTCATGGCAAATCTCCCTGAAGGGCCATGCAGGCCCGTTTTAATGAATGGTTTACACTGAATATGTTTAATTACGTTTGCTATGGACACTGAATTCATAAGAAATGACAGAAAAAGCAAAAAAAAGTTTATCCTAATTTTCCTTAATCGTTTTGCACACACCCATATTTCACCTGCAAGGTTACCTCGTGCTATTCATTCCCTAAAGGAATTTTTTTAAAATGTGCTGTCTTTCTAATGAACAAACAAGTAAAGGCTCTGTTAATATCCATAGCAATATACGCGCCAGTGTAGCATTAATTGCTGATACTTCAGGGATAAGCTGGAACGTTTATCCTTGCTCTTTACTGCTGCTACAGCGGCATTTCATGTAATTATTGCTTCGGCCACAGGGGACAGGCAGCATTGCTGACCTCAAACCGAAAACATCCCGAATATCCAGGGGCAAAAAAAACAGTCCTCTGCTTTTCTGAAAAACTTAACTGTTACGTAATTTCTAATAAAAAATTCTGGCACTTGTTGTTATTGCGGCCCCATGCCTGTTGGTAACACGACAGCGGAAAAAAGTGCCGCTGTCGGAAAGGTCGGTTAATGCATAAATACGCAATGAAGTTTCTGTAGCTTCTTTAATATTGGTCCAGCGCAGAACACTCTCAGCATCAAACCGTCCTACCTGCCACTGATAATGAAGCGGTTCGTCTCCTTCTGCATTGGCTCTGAAAGTCACATATGGAGCTGGGCTTGTGAGATAATCAGGCATGACCTGGTCTGCAGGATGGGAGACAATGGATGGGCTATGCTGCCTGGCATGTCTGAGCAAGGCACTGGTAGAGGAAACGCTGCTGTAAGTGCCAGTTACTCGGCATCTGAAAAGGAGACCGTCGACATCATGGTCACTGAATCTGTAAACTGTCAGAGTTTTGTCTGTAGCATCAGGAATATCTTCCCAGATTATTCCAAAGCTGGATGAAACCTGCCATTGATATTTGAGGGGAGAAATGCCTGTTGCCCTGGCTCTAAATGTTACTGCAGGCGGTGGAATAGAGAGATAATCAGGCATTATCTGGTTTTGGGGATGGATTGTAAAAACAGGTTGCCCGGCAATGATATCCAGCCACTGCTTAACAGTTCCAACATTGTGCCATACACCGATGCCGCCGGTATCCTCGAGCAGAAAAAGCGAATTATCCATTATGCAAAGCGAAAGATTTGCCATTGGGTAGACGCGATAATATATGCCGTTGGTGCTATTTGTAATTTGTGAGGGATAGAGTATATCAGAGAACTGGGATTCCAGAAATCGAAAAATTGAGTTGGCATTGTGTAAGTCTGACGTGCTCTGAGTGAAGTCATGGCTATCTGTCTCAATTGAGAGTACAGGAGTGCCATGGATCAGCAAGAGCCAGAGGATGGTCAGGAGTTTGGCCCTGGTTGTTATGAATCTCAAGTTATAAGTAATAGTCTGCATGGTTATTCATTCTCAAGAGAAATGTTATCTGCTGTTACTTAATACTATCGACCAAAGTTTGAAAAACTTGAATTATGAGGGATGTGTTAGCACTAAATAGACACTTTGTGTTAATTATTGCCTCGGTCTCCGGGGACAGGCAGGTTTGCCAACCTCAAGCCGCAAAGCAGCAGGACTATCCGGCGGCAAAAGAGCCAGTCCCTTTCCAACTTATATAAAGTATAGATTTAATTTTAGCTGTCACCCAAAGTTAAATCAGGCGATAAAAAAACAGTTGGAATTCGCCTTATGGTTTCCTAAGCTTGATAAATATGAAATGGCTATTCTCTAACTTCACATCGATGTGAGCATGAACTATAGACAAAGGCATCTGCTCCGATTTCCAGTCTTCCCAGGCCTTCATAGTGGTCAGGAAAAAGACATTCTGGTCTAAAACCCCTTCCCTGAATATTATTAGAGTATGTATTGTTGGGCTCATCATAAGGTTGAAATACGGGTGAAACATAAAAAACCAGATCTTGAGGTATTTTGCCACTCCCAAAGTCCACGTCAGGGCAGATATCATCGTCAGTGGTTGCGTACCGTTGCACAGACAAATCCCAATCGGTTGCTGCGCCATATAATCCTCCTCCACTAACACCTGCTTCGTTGCCTGTTATGTTATTGCCTGTAATGGTTACTTCTGTGCCTGTGGTTAATCTGCCGGCGGCCATAATTCCACCACCACTTAATTTCGCAAAATTATTGCTTATAAAATTGTTTTCAATAACATATATTCCGAGTTCAATATAGTCTGATGAATCGATCGAGGAATTTATACTTATCCCCCCACCAGAATCATCAGTACGATTTTCACTTATGGAATTGTCACTGACTGTGAAATTACCTGCGACCCTAATACCTCCATCTCTGTTTGCTCTAACTGTATTGCTTGTGATATTACCTGAGCCTCTTGCCAGTATTCCTCTGCCGGGATTATTGCTTATGGTGTTTTCTTTAATAATCAGGTTGTCGCCGCGGACTTCCACGCCTGGAATATTGCCTTTCAATGGATGAGCTCCGAGGTTGTCCATTATAATATTGTTTTTTATGGTATTATTGTCCCCATTCAAAAAAATACCGCCTATTTTATTGTCACTGATATCATTGTCGGCAATAATTGAATTGCTGACTGTTATAGTGCCGGCAGTAACTGTGATGCCATATCCTTCATTGTTGACAATGCCGTTATTGATTATTCTAAGGTTTGAGTCATCTTCATAAATAGTGATCCCGTTATCATCAGAGTCTGTGATAATATTATTTTCAATTGTAGAGTTAGCTGCGGAGCGCAGGCTTATTTCCCCGTTGATAATGTTATTGGAAATCACAACTGTCGAAGATTCTATGGATATCCGTTCAATGGTATTGCCGCTAATGTTATTTGTATCAAACCTGGCTCGAATTATTTGTAAAGAACTGAGAGTATTATCTGTAATAGCTGCTGCTGAACCGTCGATAATTCGGATTGAGCCATGATTATTATGAATGACAGGCCATGAACCATTGCTGATTCTGATGGGTGCATCAATCAGGGTAAAGCCTGACAATTCAGCACTGTTGTTTTCACCATTACCAAATTTAACTTGTCCGGATATAAAGCGAGACCTGTCAATGATGGTTGATTCCGGCCCAGCAGAACTCACCACTCTGATATTCTTGCCCAGAAAATCAATACTTTCTTCGTATGTGCCCGGGGGAACAACTATATTATCTCCATCAGATGCCGCATCGATTGCTTCCTGGATAGTATCATGCCAAGTGTCTTTGGTGGTATTATGCACCTTGGATCCAGTTTGTGATTTTTCAAATTTTATCTTGACTGAGTCTGTGGCCAGCGGTCTGGCATCTATATCGTAAAGAGTGACCTGGACACTGAATTCATCTCCATGCTTAAGGTTAGTGTAGGTTTTAGTGACTGAGGATTTTTCTCCGGATTCTGGATGATCTGTAATCCTTGCGCTGCCATCACCAAAATCCCACTGATAGGTATAGCTGCCAGGTGGTTGAGCTGAAGCTTCAAAAGAGTGAGTATGCTCATAATCATCCTCACCCAGTTGATGTGTTATGTCACCGCCTGTAATACTGACTGTGCTCATGGCAAACCTGACATTAATTGAATCGCTGTCGAGAAGGTTATTGTCTTCATCATACAAGTTGACAAGTACTCGAAACTCATCACCATCCTGTAAACTGTGAAATGTATGCCGCAGACTTGATATTTGCCCGGGTTCAATGGATTGAGGCGCATGAGCACTACCATCACCAGTATCCCAGCGATAAGTGTATCTTCCAGCTGGCTGAGCTGATGCGGTAAATACATGTGTGTATGAAGTAGCCCCTGAATCAAGATATCGGGTAAAATCATTTCCAGCAATTGATACAGTGGTTTCTTCTATGCGTTCCAGCTTAACCGCCAGTTCACCCGAAGTTGTGTATGGGGCATCAGTTGTGGTGTTAACGGCAACCACCACTATCTGATCATTCTGCTGCGCATCGAATAACCATGGTTCCTCTTTAGTCAGATAGGCTGAGTATTCCGAGTCAAGCGTCGATTCGGTGCCATCAAAATATCCTCGATATACAAAGTAATGATACTTAGTCGGAGCATCTTCCAGGACTACCAGACTGTAACTGTTATTATCAGGATCTACATCAGGAAAAGTGAAGCGCCACCTATGTGCAGCAAATGGCTCAATGGAAGCCCGGATTTCGTACTCAGATGAACTGGGATTAACGGTAACTGCCCTTTCAAAATTTGCATCACGAACCAGACGAAACCTTGGCCAGTCCCCGGAAGGAGGGTAGAGGTAGTCGGTATTGTTGGTTAAAAGTTTTGCCATGTAGTTTGAAAAAAGACGGCCGGTTTCATATCGGGAACCCAAACTATTTTTCAAAGCTCTCAAGTCTGAGTATGTTCCTCGGGTTACTCCCTGATTACGGACCGCTTCCCAGATTCTGCGTACAACATTATTTCCATGTGAAGAATTATCTGCGAGGTATCTTATAAACCCAGATGCAGCGTAGCCCATATGTTGAGCTTCATCCTTGGAACTGTAAGTTTCAAGCCCCTTTTTGTAATAATATGGGATGTTTTGAACGAATACATTTGCTGTATAGTCAGGATCTTGAAGCATGATAGACTCAAACCAGACGGAAGATGCTTCAGCCAGCCAGAAGAAATAGGCAGTTGTCCAGGAATGTCTTATACGCAGACCTGATCGGGGGTCATAAATACTTTGGACAACATGAAAAAATTCATGACCTATAGTTGCTTTAAGCTGCCTCAAGTTTTCTGCAGTACAAAGCGCTGCATTGATGTTGATGGATGAATCGGCCTTGCCGGACAGAGGTATGTGGACTTCACCTTCAGTTTCCCCCATATTAAAATTAACATTAATCTGTACCGGCCAGTTTATTTCACTTCTGAATCTGTAACCCATGTTTTTGAGCCTGTTGTATGCTTCTTCAGCGTATGTCAGTATTCTTTCCGGTATATCAATGGTTTCTGCAAGTATAGCTGTGGGATATGTTAGTCTGAAGTTATCAGAAGCCATAGAAGCATATCCGCTGATTGCCCAAAAAGTCAGTGATGTTCGGGTTTTAGTTGCTGGTGATTGTTTTTGGAGTTTAGACTTGGAAAAAGTATTGTTGACAGGAGTTATGCTTGGATTCTGTGTGCCTGTTTCACACTGTTCACTGGGAGGAATAGTAAAATATGCCGTACCATCCTGGATGGTTGCTTCTATTAGATTCGGAAACATTTCAGATGCTCCGTCTACTCCTGCGATTCGATCAGACACCATAAAGTAGAGGGGTTCAGTCGCTCCATCAAACCCACTGATTTGGATCTCAACAGGCCTGCACAGGCTGACATCACCAAAGTCAATCCGCCATGCTGGAGAAACAGCAGCTTCATGTTGATTCCCCACTATACCAGATAGAATAGTTGCGTGTTCTGTCAATGCCCCAGCAGGGATGTTAACCTTAGCAGTAACGCCATGGGATTTAGAAAACTCAATGACAGCACCCTGGGGGCCTGCTTCATTTTCATAGTCACTGATAGTGTCAATCCATGAATCCACTGTTCCCAGTTCAATAACATGCGAGTATTGAAATACATCCTGATAAATACAATAAAAATTACCCATATAAGTGGCTAAATATGTCTCTGCCTCCGGATAATGTCGGTAGAGAATGCCTTCAATTTCTTTTGTATCAGGGTTAAAGGGAAATAGTTCAGGAAAAAAAGCCTGTGCCCATTCTGAGAGTCTGTCAGCTTTTTTCCACTCATCAGATCCTGGCTTGGGAATGTATAAAATGGTAAACTGTTCACTGGCGATTTCCCGACCCTGGTCATAGATGCTGACCGTATAGGTGTCTGGCTTCCAATTGCCGGCTTCTGATATTGCCAAAACGCCGGAATGCCACCATTTGGTCCATTCCGGCTGTAATGTCAGGGTTGTATGTTTTTCTTCAACAAGAGCTCCATCAGAGCGGTGGCACTTTATAGTGATAGGTATTTGAACTATCCTGCCTGGGGCAGGATTTTCAAAATTTATCTCATAGGCAATTTGACGGGTAGTGTCCGCAGGAAAATAGTTTGCATAAACCCGATCAAAGTAGGGTACCCCTTCGTGTGGCTGTTCGTAAAATCTGAGATCAACTACTGGAAAATGTATGTGTTCACTGGATGATGTCTGGTTTTTGGTAATAGGTATAAAGAACATTACAAGCAAAGAAAGTATGAACACTCTTTTTAAAATTTGCATTGACTCATCCTTTTGAACAGAGTTAATCATATGTGCGTTGAATATGTAACTATTTAGCTAATGCGGTCTTTATCCAAAACCCAACTGAAACAAGGAAGGTTAAGTTGGGGATAGAGTTAAACTTTTGGGGCAGGAAGCTGAAGGTTTAGGATTTTTGACATTATTGTTATTGTCAGTGTCAAATAATTATCTTGTTTTTTGCTAAAGGATTTAAGCGTTAATTAACTATAAAATACTTATGCTTTTTTTGTCACTTTGTCCAGAAGTAAAGTAAATGATAAACAATACAGCGACATTTTATTTTAGATGGAAGTGGACTGGCTCTTTTGCCGTTGGATAGTCCGGCTGTTTTTTAAGACTTGAGGTCGGCAAAAGTACCTGTCCCCGGTGGCCGCGGCAGTAATTAACACAAAATTTCGCTGTAGTGTTAACCTTCCAGACCTGAAGACACTTCAGCTTCGCCCTGGCCAGGAGCTCATGGCTGCAAGTATCTGCTGCAGCCTGTTTTTTCCTGTTGTGTCCGGAAAAGATGACAGGGCATGGCCTGCCTTTTTTAGATAATGCTGGTAGAGTCTGAAGGTCAGGTCTATTACTTTTGACTGCTGAAGTATCTGGAAAAGATGATCTGCGTCTGCGCTGCATGGGGCAGGCCCTGACATTATGCTTTGCAGTTTTTGTTTCTGGCGGGGGCTGGTTTTTTTCAATGCCCAGATAGTGTAGATATTGGGTTTGTTGTTGATGAGGTCTGTGAAGCGGCCCTTTAATGTGGAGCTTTCACAGGAGAATAGATCTTTGGAATCATCCAGGATCTGAAATGCAATTCCCAGGTTGCGTCCAAATTGAGCGGCCTCAATTCTTACATTTTGTCTGCCGGCAATGATGGCTGCGCCTTCACATGGACCTTCAATGAGAGAGGCTGTTTTAAGGGTGATCATGCGCAGGTAGTCTTTTATGGTTATATGCTGCAGTTTGCTGCTCAGCTCAGTGTCCAGCAGTTGCCCCTGGCAGGCTCTCAATCCCATCCGGGATGTGCAGGAAATAAGTTCAAGCAGGTCCTTTCTCGAGATATCTGTTTTTGCCAGCTCGGCAATCATGGCAAAGGCCTTGATCAACAAGGCATCTCCGGAGACAATGGCTGCGTCGAGGCCAAATTCAGTACAGACAGGAGCTTTGCCCCGGCGCATGGAGGCGTTGTCTATGATATCGTCATGGACCAGAGATGCAGTGTGTGCCATTTCATAGCTTAAGGCTCCGGGAATGGATTTGTCTAAGTCACAGCCCAGGGCCTCAACCATAAGCATATGCAGAACCGAGCGCAGCCTTTTGCCCGGTGCATGTAAAGAATACCCCACAATCCGGCTCAGTCTGCTCCCATCATCAAAAACCGTGCTCAGCCTTGAATCGCATATTTTCTGATAAGGCTCGATTATTTCCTGTATTTTGTCCTGCAGGTTTTGAAATTCTTGTTCAAACATAATGGACTTGAGAGTTCACAGTTCCTGGTTCTTCGTTCCCGAAAATTGTGGAAAAAATAATTCAGCAAAAGTTTTTTTCAGTCGAACCATAGTAAGCGTTGGGGGTGGAAGTGACCTGTATTGCCTTTTCGGATACTTTACAAATTAGACACTTGTAAATAGATTTTTTGAGAGCTCAAGGTTACTTTTAAGCTCCCCTCCCGGACGGCCCGGGACCGCATCTGTGAGTAACTAAAAAATCAGCCTTAACACGTTAGAGATTGCCGCGCTCGAAGACTCGCTCGCAATGACACCTGAGCTGTCAGGGATGTGGTTGCTGAAAACCTGTCACCCACGAGGGAGCCTAAGCGACCGAAGCAATCTGTATCGTAAAACCATAATGCTTTGAATTTATTAACAAAACGATTGTAGTTACTTGTAAGCTCCTCACCCGGGGCGCGCCCGGGACCGAACCTGCGAGTAACTGAAAATGAGTCTCCTCTATGGACATTGGGACAGTCCCCGCGAGGAAACGTTAAAAAGTTTGATACTGCATAGGTTTCTGGCAAAAATCGATTTTAATGAAAAAATTTACATAGCGAGGGACAGTCCCTGTGCCATGCGCAAAGTTTCCATCTTTGACGGAACTTTTCTGGTAATTGTAAGTGAATCTTAAGGAAAAATAGTAAAAAACCAAAAATCATAACAGCTTGAAATAATTGGCATAAAAATGTAGTTACTTGTAAGTGGGGGGGTGGAGTGCCTGTCCCTTGTTTACTATAAATTGGATAAACTATTTGCCGATGAATATATATTCATGTGAATGCTTGCCTCCCAACAGATAGCGTTGAAACAAGATGCAAAAAATTGCGGATAAAATCTCATCCCTGCTTCCCTTTGGCGGCGGGATGCGCAAGATAGCCTCCAACAGCGTGTGGCTGATCATGGACAGGCTTATTCGTCTTGGTGGCGGGCTGGTGGTAAGCATCATGCTGGCCAGGCATCTTGGCCCTGCAGATTTTGGTATTATAAGCTATGCCTTGTCTGTAACCGCTTTTTTAGGATCTTTTGTCTATCTCGGACTCAGTGGTCTTGTGGTCAAGGATATTGTGCAGAGCCCTGATGACAAGAATACCATTCTGGGTTCCACAATTGGATTGAAGATGTGCGGAGCTGTTTTTGCCTTTCTGATTATTCTGGGGCTGGCTTTTTTCAGCCATGACCGAGGCGGCAGTGAGTTCTGGACCCTGATCATTATTGGTTCAGCTCTTTTTTTCAAGCCATTTGATACTATAGACTTCTGGTTTCAATCCAGGGTTGAATCCAGGTTTACGGTTATGGCCAGGGTAGGTGCTTTTTCTGCAGCAGCTTTAGTCAAGGTTGTGCTTGTTTTTCTCGGGGCAGGACTTGTAGAGCTGGCTTTGGCCGGGAGTCTGGAATTTTTTCTGACAGCCATTTTACTGGTACTGGTCTACAGGCTGCGCGGCAACAGCATTCTGGACTGGAGACTGCGCCTGCAAAGGGCTAAGGAACTTGTCAGTCGTTCCTGGATTCTTCTCCTTTCAGGATTTTTGGGGCTGATTTATCTGAAAGTGGATCAGATCATGTTGCGCTGGATCAAAGGCCCTGAAGATGTTGGTATCTACTCTGTAGCGTCAACACTTTCTGAGGCCTGGTACTTTATTCCAGCAGTCATAGCCTTATCTTTTTATCCCAGGCTTATAGATCTCAAGGCAAAGGGGCAGAAGCAGTATGAACAGGCTGTGCAGGGCCTGCTGGATCTGCTGTTTGCTTTTTCTGTTTTTGTGGCCGTCGGGGTTACTGTTGCTGCTCCCTTTTTTGTTGGAATGCTTTACGGACAGGAATATCAACCGGCAGCAGGCGTGCTGATGATACATATCTGGGCCGGTGTTTTCATGTTCATGCGAGAAGTGTTTAACAAATGGGTCCTTATAGAAAACCTTCTAAGGTTTACTGTGGTCAGTCACGGCTTGGGAGCAGTGAGTAATCTGGCACTTAATTTTGTGCTCATTCCCTCTATGGGAGTTTACGGCGCAGCTTTGGCTACTCTTATTTCTTATGGTTTTGCAGGGTATTTTTTTCTTTTTCTGCATCCTGCCACCATCAATCTGGGAAAAATGATGACCAGATCCTTTTTATTGCCTTTTAGACTTATCTTGAAGATTAGGTAATATACGGGAGCACTGCGAAAGCATCACGCGTTTATGAAAAGTCAATTGGGGACAGTCCCGATCCCAGGCACATTCCCCAAGCCAGACCTAATGTCTAAACTTTTACAAAATATGAACCGGAGCCTGCAAATGCAGCAGAATAAAAAGACAGTCCATAATCCTGAATACGATTTTGCCGGATATGATCATAAACGGCGGTTTATGAGCTACTGGTATCAGATAAGGGAAATTGTAAAACTATCTCCGGGCAGGGTGCTGGAAATAGGTATAGGGTCCGGTCAGACCAGCGCATTTTTAAGATCTCAAGGACTCAAAGTGGTGACCATGGACATTGATCAGAAGCTTAAGCCTGATCTTGCAGGGTCATGTATGCAGATACCACTTCGGACCGAATGCTTTGATGTGGTAGCCTGCTTTCAGGTATTAGAGCATTTGCCTTTTGAATATCTTGAACAAAGTCTTGAGGAAATACACAGGATAACCCGGCAATGGGCTGTTTTGTCTCTGCCGGATGCTTCCAGGGCCTTATCGCTGACTTTGAAGGCTCCAGGCCTGAAAAATATTGAGGTCCTTGTGCCCATACCCTGGCCTGTGCGTGAGCATCATTTTGATGGTGAGCATTTCTGGGAGATTAATAAAAAAGGTTTTGGTTTGGACAAGGTTGTTCATGTGATGAAAAAAAACTTCAAATTGAGCTCAACCTTTCGTTCGCATGAGAATCCCTATCACAGGTTTTTTGTCCTGCAGAAAGCATAAAATGGGCTTTTCCAAAACTAAGCATAATGCCATTAAAATCGGTCGCAGGGTATATTGGCCAGGCATTCCTCAAGATATTCGCTCATGGAACTGCTCAATTCATTGACGCTGAATTTTCTATTGCAGGACCTGCAGTAGATATATACGTTTTTTCAAGTTCTGAGCACTCTGAGTTTCTCTTGTTCATGGCTGCATGATTTGTTACGCTGGGAGTTTATGTGCTGGATCATGGTTGTTGTCCTTTATGTATTATGAGAGTTAGAATCTTTTCCCGGGGTGTGGGCTGTGTACCGAACCTGCGAGTAACTTATACCCCTCGTTTCCAGGCTCCAGCCTGGGAACGTTTAGTTCTTGCGGCTCCAGCCGCTTCTTCAAAATGTGGCTGGAGCCACAAAAAAGAGGTGCCCCCAGGCTGGAGCCTGGAAACAAGCGAAAAACCTGGATTCCGGCTTTCGCCGGAATGACGGTAAAGAGTAAGAACTTGCTTTCACCGTCACCCCGGACTTGATCCGGGGTCCAGTTTTTTTGAAGTTACTTAGAAGCTCCCCACCAGGAGGGCCCGGGACCGAACCTGTGAGTAACTGTCTTTAAAGTGGAGCCTGCATCCTGCAGGCTATTTAATTCCAGGCGGTTAGAAGCCGCCTCCACATTGAAGAACAGTCCCATATTTGGAAATTGGGACAGTCCTGCGAAGAACCGTTAAAATGATTGATACAGCATTTATTCCTGGCAGAAACTGGTTTACTGATACCAGGATTTAAGTTCAAATTGAGGTGAAATACTGATGAATAAGCTGACATACTTTTCAGAAGATATTGTGGATGAAACACTGAAAGAGGCAGCAGATAACTTTTTCGGCAAAAGAAGAAAAATTGATAGTGAATTGGAACTGTTGGATAAACACATCAGACAGTTACAGCAAAAGGCCCAGACTGTCGAGCGCAGCATATCAAGGTTGAACTATCTTTTGCCGGGTAATGATATGGTAAAGGCATTCTGGGCAAAACTGGGTCTGAAGGACAGTTTGTATTCAGCTGTTTCTGCCGATTGGTCGGGTGATGCCATCCTGCCCTGGGCTATGACTTTGAAAAGCAAATATCGCAAGACAGTTCTAATATTTTACAGTGACCTGCAAAAGCTGGTACATGACTACCTGCATGGAAAGTATATTGACGATCCTGAAGTAAAGGGCAAAAAGGTCATGACTTGCAATTTGCTGCATCTGAAAGAATGGGTAGAGGATCTGAACAAGGAAATTGACAATATAAACTGCTCCAACAGACCTGATGATGTCATGGCCTTCACCAGACGTATAAACGTAAGCGAGTCATCTAAACGTGAGAGTGTAGGTTCTGGACTGGAATACACTTATGACCAGGAGCTCTGCTTCCAGCCTGTAGATTTTGATAAATTTGGACTTCCTGAATATCCTGAATTAAAAAAGGTTCAAGAGGTTCAGGAGAAAATCAGTGATTTTTGTAATATCACATTTTCTGATAATAAAGAACTTATAAAAAATGTATTGAAAAAAATTTCCTGAAGGAGCTCATTGTGCGAGACGATACATCTAATCTGCAGCTGCTTGGTAAAACTGGCTCTGAATATCCCACTGATGTTGACCCTGATATCCTGGAAACATTTCCCAACAGGTTTTCTGAACGAGACTATGAGGTCAGCATGGTTACGGATGAGTTTACATCTCTTTGTCCTGTTACTGGACAACCCGACTATGGTACCATTGAAGTCAGGTATGTACCGGATAAAGAGTGTGTTGAGTCAAAATCCCTGAAGTTTTATCTGTTCAGCTATCGACAGGAACCGACATTCATGGAAACTGTAGTGAACAGAATTTTGGATGATCTGGTGCAAAAATGTCGGCCCAGGAAAATGACAGTTACAGGAAAGTTCAGGGCCAGGGGGGGCATTGCTATTGATGTCAGTGCCAGTTATGATATATGATTAGAAGTGATCATCCACACATAACAATACAGCGACACTTTATGTAACCAGGTAGGGGGCGGCGGGCTCTTTTGCCGTTGGATAGTCCGGTTGTTTTTGCGGTTTGAGATCAGATCGGCAAATATGCCTGTCCCCGCTGACAGAGGCAATAATTTACACAAAAAGTCGCTGTAGTGATAACAAAGGAGATAAAAATGCAGATATTGGTATTGTATTTTTCCAAATCAGGTAATACAAAAAAGCTAGCCCAGGCCATTGCCAATGGTGTTGACTCGGTGGAGGGAGCAAGTGCGGTACTTAGAAATACTGAAGAAGTTACCAAAGATGACTTTCTCAATGCATCAGGAGTGATTGCAGGTTCTCCTGTATATTTCGGTCTGATGGCAGCTGAATTGAAGAAAGTTTTTGACGATTTTATCAGTCTTAGAAAGAAAATGGAGGGAAAGGTTGGAGCTGCCTTTGCCACATCCGGAGACCCTACTGGAGGCAAAGAAACTACCATGTTTTCCATTATTCAGGTTATGATGATTTATGGGATGGTTATTGTGGGAGATCCCATGAGTGCTACAGGTCACTATGGAACAGCCTGCGTAAAGGAGCCTGATGAAAAAGCCATGGAAAACGGGGCCAAGCTGGGTATAAGGGTTGCTGAAACAGCCTTTAAGCTGAATTCCTAAGTATTTTCTGCTGTTTGTCGTATTTTGCCCGCAACTAAACTCTGCTGCGCAAAAACGCTTTCAGAGTTGTTTAACCGGATACACTCTGGGGGGGTAACGTGGGTGTCCATCGTATCTTTGTGGTTCAAAATCTGTTGTTTTTGGCTTCAGGATTGAAGCGGTAAGCCACTAATCATTTATAACCGTAAGGAGTTTTGATATGGAACTGAAAGGAAAAAAAGCCATTGTTCTTGTAGAACAGATGTACAATGATTACGAATTCATATATCCTTTGTACAGATTGCGTGAGGCAGGGGCAGAAACTTATGTTGTAGGCCCGGAGGCCGGTAAGGTTTATCCTGGCAAAGAGGGTACTTCAGCCAAAGCTGATCTGGCCTCGGCAGACGTAAACGCTGCAGACTATTCCATTCTGGTGATCCCCGGGGGCTACGCTCCGGATCATATGCGGCGCAACAAGCCCATGGTTGAGCTGGTTAAAAACATGTATGAACAGGGCAAAATCGTTGCAGCTATCTGCCATGCGGGCTGGATGCCTGCTTCGGCCAAAATCCTCAAGGGAGCCAGGGTTACTTCATTTATTGCCATAAAAGATGATCTTGAACATGCAGGAGCGACCTGGGTTGATGAGGAAGTGGTCATAGACAGAAACCTTATAACAAGCCGTACCCCTGATGATTTGCCAGCTTTTATGAGAGCGATAATCAGCGAGGCGCAGAAAATATAAAAACATGTTAAAAATTATTGACTATTCTTTGTACCTGGTCACTGATCAGGGGCTCAGCATGGGCCGTGACCTTGTAGATGTAGTCATGGAGGCTGTTGCCGGTGGAGTCAGCATTGTCCAGATCCGTGAAAAGTCATCAGAAACAAAGGCATTTTACGACATGGCCCGGGCCCTGAAATCCAGGCTTTCTAAAACACAAACGCCACTGATTATAAATGACCGGGTTGACGTAGCCCTGGCTGTGGATGCTGAGGGAGTGCACGTAGGACAGTCAGACCTGCCCTGTCATATTGTTCGGACAATGCTTGGCCCGGACAAAATAGTGGGAGTGTCCATTAATACTTACGAGCAGATCAAGGAAGCTGAACAGCAGGGAGCAACATATCTGAGCTTGAGCCCTGTATATCCAACTCCCACCAAAACTGACACCACAGAGCCTTTTGGGTTGTCAGGTCTGCAGGCTGCCAGAAAAATGACTCAAAAGCCTCTGATCACCATAGGTGGTATCAACCAGTCAAATATCAGGGAGATTATGAGCACAGGCATGGATGGGGTCGCTCTTGTATCAGCTATCTGTTCAGCGCCGTCACCTAAAGAAGCTGCTGCTGAACTTTCAGGCTTGATCAGCGAAGTGAGGAAGTGAAATGTGTGAGGTATGGCCGGGACAAAGATCCTGGCCTGTTGCTTTGCTATAATTTTTTTAACTGTAACAAGGGAGGATCAAATGGCTTATTATGTAATTTTGAGCAAGCTGACTGATGAAGGAAGAAAAACTCTCAAAAAAAAGCCTGAGCGTGTCATGGAGGTCAATAAAGAGCTTGAAGACATGGGCGTTAAAGTACAACAGCAGTTTGCTGTTATGGGTGAGTATGACTTTGTGAACATAGTTGAAGCCCCTGACAATGAGACTATTATGAAGATGTCTGTTGAACTGGGATCCAGAGGATCTGTTCAATTGCTGAGTCTGCCAGCCTTGCCTGTGGATGAGTTTATCAAAAAGACCACCTGAGATGTGAGGCATTTCCCCTCATCAGAAATGTGACTGATAATCAGCCCCGGACCTGATTTCGGGGCTGATTGCTGCTGGGAAAAATTTTCAGCGTGGTTTACCAAAGGGCATGATATATAAAGCAATTGTCTCTTTGGGCAGACCAAGCACCCTGCCGACATTTTTCTCGTCAAATGCACCAATGACCACTGTTCCCAGTCTTAGAGCCTCTGCCTGCAGATGGATATTCTGCCCTGCATGCCCAACCTCCATATATACATATTGCCGGCCGCGTTCTCCATAAGCGCTGGTAGTCCTTTGAAACTCTGCAGCAATAATGATGGATGCCGGGGCTTGTCTGACAGCTCCCTGACGAAGGGCTGAAGAGTAAAGATTGTCTCGTCTGTCTCCGTCCATGGTTTTGCTGATGGAGTGTGATTCAGGGTTATATCTGTAAACACCAGGCTCCAGGTCCTCCACATTGCCGGAGACAAGATAAATATCCAGTGGAAAGGTAGCTCCTGCTGACGGGGCTGTTCTGAATTTTCTGCGGGTATCAGTAATTCCCTGAGCTGCCCAGAGCATTTGTCCCACCTGTTCCATAGTCAGGTTTTCCTGACTGAAATTTCTTAAAGATCTCCTTGTTTCCAAAGTTTTTTCCACACTCATTGACCCGTCTCTAACCGGTTCAGGTAAAGTGATGATTTCGTTGGAATGAATTTTGCCGACTGACATAATACCTCCTCCCCAGAATAAACAAATCATAAAAAAAGCGACTAAGATTTTTTTTGCAGTATCCATATGTGATAAATGCCCTCCTTTGGCTTGAGCTTGGTGTAATAGTATATCAGTCGGCATATTGTCAAAACATTGCCATGTGTGAAGGGGGGCAGGGGTCGGAAATCAGATATCAGATATCAGAAGTCAGAGATCAGAGATCAGGAATCAGGGGTCAGAAGTCAGAGGGCAGAGGTCAGAGGTCGGAAGTCAGAGATCAGGGGACAGGGGGTTGGGGCAGGATATATTTGCTGCCGGGTTGAGCGTACAGTCTGCCGTTGAGGCATTGGCCTGTAATTTGCTTGTAAAGAGGCAGGAGGATTATTTTTATGCGCGACAGCATGTACACAGCATTTTTTGGGGCCATGACTCAGGAAGCCAGAATGAATGTTATTTCCAATAATCTGGCCAATGTAAATACCACCGGATATAAGCGTGAAAATCTGGCGTTTGAAGATGTGTTTACCAGATTTGCTTCAGACTATGCAGATCCCAATGACAGTCTTGAAAACAGAATTTTATGGCCTGAAGCCAAGCTTAGAAGCCAGACCAGAGCCAGCCCTACTCATCTTGTTTTTGAGGAAGGCGGGCTTAAACAGACGGGAAATCAGTTAGACCTGGCAATATCAGGAGAGGGATTTTTTGAGGTTGAAACGCCTGAAGGAGAGGTAGCCTATACCAGGAACGGCGCATTTTATCGGGATCCTGATACAGGGGCCATGATTACCGCGCAAAGGTTTCAACTGCTTGGAGAAGATGGCCCGATAATACTCCCTGAAGACGCCACTGACATAGTAATCACCAATGACGGCTTAGTTACAGCAGACGGTGAAGCTGTTGATGTTATAAATTTGACAACCTTTGATGATTTAAACGGCTTGGAAAAAATGGGTCGTCAATTGTTTCGCATAAAAGAAGATTCCGGTGTGGAGCCCATGGCAGCAGAAAATGCCCTGGTGCAGCAGGGCTTTCTTGAGGATTCCAATGTTGAAGTAGTATATGAGATGGTCAATATGATTGCCACCATGCGCAATTTTGAGGCTCTGCAAAAGATTATCACAACCACTCATGAAAAAGACCAGCAGCTCATCAGGGATGTGGGCACAACCAGATAATGCCATATGAAAAGCATTAGTCTCAGCTGCGGACCATAACTCAGGTGGGTGCCGCATATGCCAACCCCCGCTGACTGGAAGTAGTGACTAATGCCAATGACTGAAACAGTAGCTAAAAAAATAAAGAAAATCATATAACGGCTCAGGAGAAGATACTATGATGCGCTCACTATGGACTGCGGCTTCAGGTATGGCTGCCCAGCAGATGAATATTGATGTCACAGCCAATAATCTGGCTAACGTCAATACAACTGCTTTTAAAAAGAGCAGGGCTGAATTTGAGGATCTGGTCTATCAGAATCTTAAAATCGCGGGTACGGAAAATCTGACAGGTGACAGAATTCCCACAGGCATGCAGGTGGGTATGGGTGTCAGACCTCTGACAGTACATAAGTTTTTTACCCAGGGAGACTATCAGCGAACTGATAATCCACTGGATTTGACCATTGAAGGCGATGGATTTTTTCAAGTCATGGCCAATGATGAGCTCAAATATACCAGAGCAGGCGCTTTCAAGCTCGATCAGGACGGAAGAATTGTGACAGCCAATGGTTATCCTCTGCAGCCTGAATTTAATGTCCCCCAGGATACAGTAAATATTGTGGTTACAGAACAGGGACGACTATCCTGCATGGATGCAAGTGGTGACGAGCTGGCGGGTATGGATATTCCAATATTTGATTTTATCAATCCAGCCGGTCTTAAGAGTACTGGACGTAACCTTTACGTTGATACCGATGCTTCAGGACCGCCTGTGGAAGGTGTACCAGGTGAAAATAATTTCGGCACTCTGGCCCAGGGTGTTCTTGAGATGTCCAACGTGGAACTTGTAGAGGAAATGGTAAATATGATTATTGGTCAAAGAGCTTATGAAATCAACTCCAAGGCTATCCAGACCTCGGATCAGATGCTTCAGATGGCGAATCAGCTGAAGAGATAACTGGTTTTCATGCGAAATCTTTTCCGGGTGAAAACTAATCAAGGGGATAAACCCATGAAAAATGATGTAAACATACTATCGGTGAGTCTCTGGACTTTGTGCATATTGGTTATCTCAATATTTTATTGTGGATCTGCACTGGCAACAAACGGTCATCATTACTGGATAAAGGAACATGTTGCTGTAAGCGGCGATGTAATAACCTTTGAGGATATCGCTGAGCCCAGGTCTTATCAGGCTGGTCAAAAATGGAATGAAGTCAAAAATATCCAGCTGTGGCGGGCCCCCCAGGCAGGGCAGAGGATCGTGCTGCACAGAGAACAGGTTGTGCAAAGGTTGCGGGCAGTGCATTCCGGACTGGCTGAAACAAGTATTGTTCCGAGAGAGATAACCTTCCAGCGCGGAGAAAAAGTTTATTCCAGCGATGAACTGGAAAAAATGGTTGTCAGTTATCTAAAGCCCAGAGTGCAAAGTATGGCAGAAGACATAGAGTTCAGGGATTTCAGGCTCCCTGCTCCTGTATATCTTGAGAACGCTTTTGAGCGTATTGAAATGGAAACTACCAATGAACCAGGACCTGGTAGAGTCAGTTTCAGGTTAAATGTCATTGATGCTCATGGATCCATCAGCAGACGATTGACTGGTAATGTATTCATTGATGCCTGGCAGACAGTGGCCTGTGCTTCTCGACCACTTAACAGAGGGGATATCATTAATCCGGATGATGTCCGCTTTGAAAGAAAAAATCTTGCTTATCTGCGCAATGATGTCTGGGATGGCAGAACAGGACCATGGAGGGTCAGGTCTGCCATTGGGCAGGGCCAGCCAATTCTGCAGAGGGCTCTGGAATCAGTTCCTGTAGTCAGCAGGGGAGATCGGGTCAACCTGGTTTACCAGGGCCAGCACGTTACTTTGTCTGTACCGGTGCAGGTGCTTGAGGACGGAGGGCGCGGCGATACTATTACTGTGCGCAATATGAGCAGCAGAAAGGAAATCATTGCGGTAGTTCAGGACGGAGGGACAGTGCTGGTCAGGTAGATAATCAGGGTGTCAGCTCAGATTATAGTGACTTATCCCCTCAATACTGTAGTAAATAACAAGAAGATTGTGAGATACTGACAAGACAAATAGACCAATAACCTAAATCTTCAGTCTTCAGTCTTCAGTCTTCAGTCTTTAGTCTTCAGTCTTCAGTCTTCAGTCTTTAGTCTTTAGTCTTCAGTCTTCAGTCTTTAGTCTTCAGTCTTTAGTCTTGAACCTGAAAATAACAGCTAAGCTCCAACTCAACAATACTTGTTTCAGTTGGGCATGGGTAAAAAAACCGCAGTAAATAATAACCAAAAGAGGTTGAGATGAACATATTAAAAGTTTTCATAACAATGACTGTGGCAGGAATACTGGCAGCTTGTGCTCCAGTTCAGCAGAAACCAACACCTATGCCTTCTTATGCTCCAGAACCCTATATTGACTCCTTAGAGAATGTACACATGGATAGCCCTTCTCTGTTCAACCAGAACAGGGCTGAATTTCTGTTCAGCGACAACAGGGCCAGACAGGTGGGCGATCTTGTTGTGGTGCATGTTGTGGAACAGTCCAGTGCCAGTAACAGGGCAACAACTACAGCTGACAGGGAGTCAAGCATAAATCTTGGTGTAAACAGTCTGTTTGGACAAAACAATATGAATGCCCTGCCATTAAATACTGCCACAGGCGGATTGCTTCCCGGTCTCGGGCCAAGCGGGGCAGTGGGCAATACACCCATGGTCCAGGCCAATTCTACAAGCGAGTTTGAGGGTACTGGAAGCACCACAAGAAACAGCACTGTTTCTGCAAGCATTTCCGCCAGGGTTGTCCGGGTTATGGATAATGGCGTACTGCAGATAGAAGGGGCCAGAAATATCAAAGTTAACGGAGAAAACCAGATTATAGTGGTTAGAGGACTGGCAAGATCAAGGGATGTGAGCTCTGATAATTCCATTATGTCCACTCATCTTGCAGACGCACATATTGAAGTTTTTGGTCAGGGAATTCTGGCTGACAAACAAAAACCTGGCTGGCTGGCCAGACTGCTGGATCGGGTATGGCCGTTTTAGTCATCAGCAATGCTTTTGGAGTGCCGATTTGCACTAAACAGTTACTCAGATTAAGGTGTTACCATGCAAAAACTACACAGAATGATCATCCAGATGCCAATAATGATAGTCCTTGCAGTTTTGCTGCTGGCAATGGACGCTAATGCCGTAAGGCTCAAAGATATTGCCACTTTTGGCGGGGTGCGAACCAACCAGCTGGTAGGATATGGCCTGATAGTGGGCCTGACAGGCACAGGTGATAATCGCGGCGCACCATTTACCATTAGATCCATGGTCAACATGCTTGAAGGTATGGGAGTCAGTGTGGATGAATCTGCGCTGCAGGTCAGAAATGTGGCTGCAGTCATTGTAACTGCTGATATGCCGGCTTCTGCAAAGCCCGGTTCCAAGCTGGATGTGACTGTTTCATCCATTGGTGATGCCCGCAGTCTGCAGGGCGGGGTGCTTATTCAGACTCCTCTTAAGGGGATTGACGGTAACATTTATGCTTTGGCTCAGGGCCCCCTGACCCTTGGTGGTTTTTCCGTGGAAGGCCAGGCAGCCCAGATAACCACAAATATTACCACTGTGGGGCGTATTCCCAACGGTGCCATGGTGGAAAGGCATGTACCGTATAATTTCAATGCTCAGGAGTATGTTACCATAAATCTTAATGAACAGGATTTTTCTACTACTGCCCAGGTTGCTGAAAGCATTAACTCCAATTTTGGAGCAAACAGAGCATTTGCACAGGATATTTCCAGTATCAGAGTGGATATTCCAGATGAGTTCAGGGGAAATCTGATTCCATTTATGGCTGCTCTGGAAAATATTCAGGTCAGTCCGGACAGTCCGGCCAGGGTTGTGGTGGACGAAAAAACCGGAACTGTTGTCATTGGTGAAAATGTCAAGATATCCAGGGTTGCTGTCTCACACGGTGATATGAGCGTAATCATCAGAGAACAGCCACAGGTTTTCATGCCTGAGCCTTTTACAGACGCAGGTCCAGTGGTTGTTCCCAGTACTGACATAGCTGTAGAAGAAGACGCAAACCCTCTTGTAATTGTAGAGGGGGCAACAATTAATGAATTGGTGGATGGTTTGAATTCCGTAGGTGCAACTCCGCGGGATCTCATCACAATTTTGCGGACCATCAAGGCCGCAGGAGCGCTGTACGCAGAACTTGAGGTGATATAATATGAGTCAAATGCTGAGCAATAACGCCATATCCCAGTTGGAGCACAGTCGAGAGGCCAACAGACATCTTGAAATGCAGAAACTTCAGGAACGACTCGGTGCTGGAGGTGATCAGAAGAAAGAGCTGCGTGAAGCCTGTCTGCAGTTTGAAGCAATATTTATTCAGAGGATGTGGGAACAGATGCGGGCTACTGTGCCCAGAGAGGGGTATCTGCACAGCAAGGAACAGGAGATGTTTGAGTCCATGTTTGACCAGGAGATGTCCATGGAGATGGCTCAGGCCGGAGGCATCGGGCTGGCAGATCTCATGTACGGTCAACTTAAGGAGAGACTGGAAAATTCAGGTGCTCAGGCTGCAGCTGACTCAGCAGTGTCTATGAGAAGTCTTCCCTCCAGGCAAAATTTGCCTGCTTCAGGTCCAGGTGATGCACAGGCAGAAGAAAAAGCCGGTTTAAACAGTGATGAAATAAATAAAATTTTGAATATGAACCTGCCTCCGGAACAGCGTATGGAGTATCTTGCCTCACAGATAGAATACACCCTGGGTGGCAAGCCTTTGAATGATCTTCCGGAATTAGACGACAAGGTTGAAGAGATAGAATCTTTACCGGAACAGAACGCGCAGGATTTACCGCCACTGAACTGGCCTGTATCCGGTCGTGTAACGTCAGACTTTGGATGGCGGGATGATCCATTTACAGGACGTCAGACCTGGCATGCAGGGATGGATTTTGCGGTGCCTGAGGGCACACCAGTAGAAGCCTGCTGGCCGGGTGAGGTTGTTTTTTCCGACTCAAGAGGTGGTTTTGGCAATAAGATTATTATCCAGCATGCTGACGGCTGGAAGAGTGTTTACGCACATAACAGCGATAATCTGGTGCAGGTAGGTGATAAAGTGGATTCTGGACAGAAAATTGCATTATCAGGTAATACAGGGCGCTCAACTGGGCCTCATTTGCACTTTGAACTCAGGCAGGGTGATCTGGCCTGGGATCCCAGAATGATTGAAGAAAGACTGTTGGCCGGATTGAGTATTGGTCGGGAAAGTGACACAGAAAAGGCGTAGATTACGTAAAACTATCAGGCAGGAGATAATATGAAGATTGAAGCAGGACTCATCAGGCAGAAGCAGGCACTTGGACTGCTGTATTCGCTTCTTGAAGAGGAATTTTCCGCGCTTCTGGAAAACTCTCCGCAACAAGTATCATCCATCGAGTTTTCCATTCAGGAGTTAATTCGTCAGCTTATGGATGAAAAAGAGGCCATTAAAAAAATTCTCACTGAAAATTCCTTTGCTGATCTTAATGAATATAAAAACAGCTTAGAGCAGGGAGAGAATCGGATTATCAGTGAGGAAATCGAGGACATCAAGGTCTTGGAAGAACAATGTTCTCATCAGGCTATGAAAAACAATCGTATAGCTTCAGCACTGGCCGAGCAAAGCGCGGGCATGCTCAGCTTTTTTTACGACAGCGTTACTCCGAGGCAGCAAAATGTTTATTCTGCCCAGGGAAGATGGAATGATAAACCATCCAAGCATACAGGATTGTTAAAAGGAAGAATGTAATGCCAGGACTGACTTCATTGCTGCACACAGGGCGAAGCGCTCTTTTTGCCAACCAGACTGCCATGCAGGTGGTGGGCAATAATGTTGCCAATGCCAATACTCCCGGATACAGACGTCAGGCTGTCAGGCTTGAGGAATCCTTTGCCATTGATTACAAGCCAGGACAAATCGGTACAGGAGTTAATGCCAAAGAGGTTTATCGTTACTTTGACTCATTTATTGAGGCGCAGTACAACTCAAAATCTTCAGAAAGAGAGATGTGGCAGACCCTGCAGGATAATCTTTCCAACGTGGAGATTTTGTTCAATGAAAGCAGGGAGGGGGGGCTTAATAAGGCCCTGGCCGAATTCTGGAGCGACTGGCAGGATCTTTCCAGACGTCCCGAGGATAACCTTGTACGTTCCGCCTTAGTGGGGAAGGCCTATAATCTGAGCAATACCATTAACCGGTTAGATGATGACCTGACAAACCTTCAAACCGGGGTGGACAAGCTGATAGAACAGGATGTGAACAGGGTTAATGACATCCTCAAGGAAATAACGGCTATTAACAAGGAAATAAGTGTTGGAGAGATACCTGGCCGCAACAATCTGAACCAGCTGAGAGACAAAAGAGATATGCTGGTCAGAGAACTGGCTGAGAAGATTGATATAAGCTATATTGACAATGGAGGGGGCAATGTTTCCATCCTGACCAAGGCAGGTCATACTCTTGTAGATGGACCAAATCATTTCAAGCTTGCCTTTGAGAGCGGAAAAACCTTTGCCAACCTGACTTCAGGTTCTGCATTTGATGGGCAAATAGATTATAAAGGAAGTTCGAGCTACGAAATAACAGTAGAGGTGGTTGATGGGGGTAATGTTGATGCCAATGCTACATTCAGGGTGTCCCTGGACGGCGGTAAAACCTGGCTTCAAGATGATGCCGGTAATGACCGTGAATTTGCAGCCAATGGTTATGACAATAGGGTTATCCTGCCGGTGGATGGTGTTGAAGTATGGTTTAACAATGCTACACAGCCGCTTTCCACCGGTGACCGCTTTGAAATAATCCCCAAAAGCGGGCTCTACTGGTATGAAAATACATCTTCAGCCATGCATATTTCTCCACAAATTTTAAGCGATGGGCAAATGAATGAGCGCAGGATTACAGGTGGTTCTCTGGCAGGATACATGAACTTTAGGGACCATTATGCGGGCAAGTATAGAGAAAAACTGGATGCCACAGCTTCAACTCTGGCCTGGGAAGTCAACAGAATCCATTCTCAGGGAGCAGGGCTGGAAATGTTTCAAAGTGCTACAGGTACATATCAGGTAGTAAATAATACAGTTCCTCTGGCTTCAGACAATTCCGGCCTGTTTTTCAGAGATAAGCTGCAAAATGGTAATCTGACAGTTTTTGTTTATGATTCCAATGGTGACCTGCAAGGGTCTGAGAGTCTTGATTTTGGTGGTGGTCAAGGCTTCGATCCTGAGACGCATTCATTTACTGATATAGTAAATGCATTAAATGCCATCAACGGAATATCTGCTCAGGAAGTTAATGGTAAGGTTGTGATTGATGCTGATGCAGGAAACAAATTTGTCTTTGGAAACGATACTTCAGGTCTTCTGGCTGCTTTGGGCGTAAATACCTTTTTTCAAGGGCATGATGCAGGCACTTTTGCTGCTAACGACTTTACCAGAAATAATATTGCATTTATCAACGCCGGACACGTCAATGGAGCCGGCGAGGCCAATGCCGGTGATAATAAGACTGCACTGGATATTGCCGGGCTTCAGCATAAAAAAGTTTCCATCAGTACTTTTTTTGAGGGCACTACTGAACAAAGTATTCAGGATTATTACAACTCACTGGTGGGAAATGTGGGTGCTGATACAAGTATGACAAAATTCAGTGCTGATTACAACAAAGCCTTGACCAATGATCTTAATCGCAGACAGGAAGAAATATCCGGCGTGAATATGGATGAAGAAATGAGCGACTTGATAAAGTATCAGAATTCATATCAGGCAGCTGCAAAGCTGATAACAACAGCAGACAGAATGCTTCAGGTATTGCTGGGCATGAAGAACTGATAAATCTATGAGGAAATAAAGCCATGCGTGTATCACAGAGTATGCTTTTCAACAACTTCGTGACTAATATGAACAAGTCTTCATATCAGCTCATGCAGTTGAATATGCAGGCCTCAAGTCAGAAAAGGGTTAATAAGCCTTCTGACGACGCCATAGGCATGTCCAGAATTCTCAGCTACCGTGATTCCATAAAGGCGCTCGAACAGTATAAGTCCAACATTGATACCGCCAAAGGCTGGCTTGGGCTTGCTGATGAAACCCTGATGCAGGCCAATAATGTACTAATCAGGTCTAAGGAGATCGCTGAACAGGCTTCTACGGGCACCCTTAACGCAGATCAGAGAGAGATACTGTCCTATGAGGCCAGGCAACTCATGGATCAGATGGTTAACCTTTCCAATACCAGATACGAGGGGAAAAGTATTTTTGGGGGTCATAAAGTTGACGGGCCTGCTTTTGAGCATGCCATGACCTTAAGCAGCAACCAGGATTTGCCGGTAAACTTTTCAGTTACCGGGAAGTCAACAGGTACTATTGTGGTGCAATTTTTAGATGATGGGGATATTCCTCCTGTAAACCTCGGAGATGAGATTGATTACAGGTACTCTGCGGATGGAGGTAAAACCTGGAATACAGGCAGGTTAAATGTTGGAGACTCACAGATTGATTTAAATGGAATTACGGTGGGTTTTCCCAGCGGACATACAGTTCAGGCCAATGACCCCAACGATACCAACGACACTTCAGGAACCTGGCTTTGGGTCAGGCCAACTGCCAAATATAACGGCGATGATGAAGATGAGAATATAACTTCGCTTTATGCTCAGGATATTAGTAACGCTGATGTGTCAGTATCCGGTGTTTTTGATAAGGATGTCACCATCAGGATAGATGATACCAATACAGGCACACCAAACGAAGTTGAGTATTCTTATAGTCTTGATGGAGGATCCAGTTGGAATACTGGTAACACAACGCTAATAGATACAACAACTGAGCGGGTAAGGTTCCTTGTGCCCGGAGGTCGTCTTGAAATTAATAATATAGATCCAGCCGATCCAACAAAAAATAGTTTAAATCCAAACGACCAAATTCTCATCCGTCCCCATCGGGCTGCAATTAATTTTGAAATATCTGCCAATGAATCTTTGCAGGTCAACAGCATAGGTAAGGATGTATTTGGAGGTATCTATAAGAAGCCAGGAGATAATTTTTATTCACCAGGCATTGAAGGACCGGGTAACGTCTTTGAAACCATGGGTGAACTTATTGGCTATCTTGAGACTAACAATCAGGACGGAATATCCAGAGCCTTAGAAAACCTGGATGAAAGTTTGAAGAATGTGAACAATCAGCTGGCCAGCATCGGAGCCAGGGAAAACCGTCTCAATATTTCCGAGTCGGTATTGTCCGGGCTGGTTCTGAATGAAAAAGAAAGGATGAGCAAGGTCGAAGATGTTGATGTGGCAGAGCTTATGACCAAGCTTGCCAATCAGCAGATTGTCTACGAGGCAGTTCTTAGATCTTCATCCAACATCATGCGTATGAATCTGGTCAATCATATTTAGTAGCGCCTCACCCGGGCTGGCTGGGACCGAACTTGTGAGTAACTGATACCCCTTGTTCCCAGGCTGGAGTCTGGGAACAAGAAAAAATCTGGATTCCGTCTTTCGCCGGAATGAAGACAAATAGTAATAGTTTGCTTTAACCGTCACCCCGGACTTGATCCGGGGTCCAGTTTTTTTGAAGTTGCTCAGAAGCTTCTATGGTTTTTCACCAACAAACAAGGAATTACAACATAAAATGCTCATACTGTCGCGTCGCACAGGGGAGAGTATCCATCTTGGCGACGATATAATCATATCCATCTTGGGAGTGAAGGGGAAACAGGTCAAGGTGGGCATTGAGGTGCCGGACGATATGTCTGTGTACCGGGAAGAAGTTTTCAGAAATATTCAACAGGAAAACGAGATGGCCATTCAGTCATGCGCTGAGGACCTCGTAGCAGCGGCAAATTTATGGACAAGACAAAGCAGAAAGAAATAAATTCCAAACTGGGCAGGATTATTATAAGCCCTGACAAAGCTATCTTTTTTCCGCGTGGACTGATAGGGATGGAAAGGGTCAAGGATTTTGTGCTGCTTCAGATAAAGCCTGATTCGCCTTTTTATATACTGCAGAACTTGAACAACTCGCGGTTCAGTCTTCTCGTGGCAGACCCTTTCTGTTTTGTTACAGATTACCAGGTTTATCTTGGCAATACTGAAGAAAGGGTCCTTAAATCCCCGAGAAGCAGCGAGCTGGCTATCATGGTCACAGTGACCATCCCTCAAGGCTGTCCCGAAGAGACAACCCTTAATATGAGTGGGCCTATAGTAATAAATACTGTGAAAAGAATTGGAATGCAGGTGCCTCAGAATGATCTAAGCATGAAGTCAAGAATAGTTCTGGCAGAGTTGAGAGAAGATGCTAAGGGTGTGGATCAGGATCTCTGAAACCAGGTATCCATGTCTTCACGAATCATTTTTTCGGCAATTCTTCTGGAGTCAGGCTCATAAGTACCGTCTTTGACTCTTGCCTTGAGTTCTTCAACTCTGTCTGCTCTTACGTCATCAGCTTTCATGGCCTGCTCAAGTCCGGTTCGGAATAGTTTCGCGTCCTGAGACAAAGAAACTCTGTCTGAGGATGATCGGGGCGCTCCAGTGCCTGGACTACCCCGGCCCTTATCCTTGTTTATTCTGGACTGCTCATAAGACTGCAGCCCTGTAATCAATCCTTTTATTTCCATTGGGCCCTCCAATGTTTGAATTCGTCGCGCTTAAATATTATATCGGACAAAAGCTGATGAGCTTAAGTGTCCTGATGCTGGAAAAGCTGAATTATTTCAAAAAAAAATTAAGCAAATAACATGCCTGTTGTCAAGGATGGCTTGTGAGTATTCCAGCGTATATTTGTTTTATTTATAAGCTCCTCACCCGGGCGGCCCGGGACCGAACGTGTGAGTAACTTTACGAATCTGTCACTATTCTGAAAATTGGGACAGTCCCCGCGAGGTACTTTAAAAAAGATTGATGCTGCATTGGTTCCTGGAAGAAATTTGCTTTAATGATAAAATTTACACAGCGAGGGACAGTCCCGGTGCCAGGCGTAAAGCTCTCATCTTTGACGGAACTTTTCTGGTAATTGAGAATCAATCATATGTAAAAATCTTAAAATTGTGAAAATTATAAACGTCTGATTTTGTTGGTAATTTGGTTTTAGTTGCTTAGAAGCGCTTTACCCGGGCGGCCAGGGATACAAGGGTATTATCTGATAGAAAAAATTGATCACTGATTACAGCATAGTTGAGTTTACTTTGTTTAAAGTCATCTGCCATAGCTTGCCCAAAACCTTTTCTCTTTGTTCTGGTCCTAATTCTTCAGGGCCATGCGGTCCTGGAACCATGATTTTCATTTCTTCCCCGGAAGGAGGATAGTGAAATATAAGTTCGGTATTGAGTTCCTGGCTTAATGCCTCCTTTATTTCGTCAACCATGGGATTTCTGCTGTCGGAAGTAATAAGGTTCTCAATAATTTCCCTGGCCACTCTCTCCACTAATTTTCTCCTTTTGGATTCTCTTGAAGTAGTATCCTGTTCCAGTGCTTCAGCTCCACGCAGGTATCTTGACAGGCGCGCGAGCCTGCGTCCATTGACCAGATGACGGTCATAAGTGTTGAGCACTTTTTTTACTAAAACAGGATTAATGGTCATTATTCACCTCTTCTACAGACTGAATCGGTTGTTTTACTCAAAAACTTTAGATTATTTTTGAAAAAATAATTTTCGTAATATTTCAGATTTTGACATTTGGATGTGACGCAGGGACTTGTGCCGTGGAAGGGTTCAGGCAGTTAAAATATCCCGGCGGCAAAAGCTTCATAAGGGTATCAAGCTACAGGCATTGCTTCAGTGTCATGTTCCTTTCGAAAAGCTCCCAATCCTTCCATCAAGGCCATTGGCGGCATTGCAAAACTAATCCTTGAGTCAAGACCGTTTCTTGGATAAACAAGTTGCTGCCCCGAGGGTAATTTTGCAGGAACGCTGCTTGAATCTGTCCACTAAACTTGATTTCCGAGAGCTATGAGTATTAATTCAGTTATTCTTATCACTAAAAACAGAAGCAGGAAAGCTTTTGCTTTGTCCCTGAAAATGAAGTCCTGGTTAGAGGCTCAGGGCATTAAAGTTCACTTGCCCTCCAAGTCTTTACAAGGTCTTGAAGATGATCCATGCATCCCACTTTCTGACTTGATCATCATTCTTGGGGGAGACGGCACAATTTTGAGCCAGGCCAGGTTGCTGCTTGATCAAAATATCCCTTTTCTGGGTGTCAACCTTGGCGTAGTAGGGTTTATGGCTGATATTTCTCCACATTCCTGGAGGGAACAGTTGAGCGGCTTGCTGGCTACCCCTGTTCAGGTATCAAAAAGGTGTGTACTTGCTTATGAGGTGGTCAGGGACAAATCAATCATCCACAGCGGGACAGCCATTAACGAGGTCGTAATCAACAGGGGACGTCTGGCCCGTCTGGTCTGCATTAATCTGACTCTTCCAGGAGGCGCGGAGCAGCATATCCGGGCTGATGGGCTTATTGTCGCCACACCTACAGGCTCAACAGCCTACTCTGTTTCTGCAGGAGGCCCTCTGGTACATCCTGAAATGGAAGCAGTTATCATAACACCCATATGTCCATTTCTGCATGACTTCAAGCCTTTGATACTTCCATCTGACAGCAGGCTCTATGCTGGAATTCATGGAGATCATCCTGATGTGCATATGACAATTGACGGACAGACAGGTTTTAGAATCAAGCCGGGTGATCGTGTGGCCATATTCAGGCATTTCAGGGACTTTAAACTGCTGCGTTGTCCTGAACACAGCTATATTGCCAAACTGGTAGCTAAAAGGTTTCTTAAAAGGAGATAGTTAATGCCTCGACTGCCGGCCATTAATTCTGTTGCTGATATTCATACCAGGCGCGATCCTTACCTTGATGCGTGGTTTCTGCATTTTATGCTGGAAAATAATATTGAGCACCTGGTTAATCCCAAGGTGAATGCTTCAGCGGAACAGCTCAGATTTATGGTGGATCTTGATGAAGACCAGGTTTTTGCTCCCTGTACTGACTGGATGTTTGACAATTTGCTCAAAACCAGAATGACAAAAGAGCTGAAACAGGAATACGTTGACACCTGGAAAAGGGTGGTCAGGTTGATTCACGACTTTTCAGGTGATCCCTTTATTAGGAAAAAGGTATTGTCACTTTGTAAACATCTGTTTCAAAAAGCTTTAAATTCTCCTTTCATGATTCCCTCCAGACTGCTGAAGCGGATGCTGGATATTTTTCTCAGCCAGAATGCTTTGCAGGATCCCTACATGGAAATCAAAAAAAAGTATAACCGGCGGGCCGTAGAGTTTATGAATACGCCTGTTTTTTTCAGGTTTATCAGCTCATGTCCTGATTCCACTATGGGATGTGAAAAGATACAGGATCTGCGCTGGGAACTGGATCTGCTGGAACTGAAGCGTTTTTTCTGCCTGTCCACCTGGTCGGATATATGGAAGCAGGAAGAATTTCATCCTGACTCAGTGCTTGTTGAAAGAGAAATCAACAGGCAGTGGGAAGGTTTTGAGTCAGTTATGACCTCTCTGCTGGGCCCGGATAATATTTACAGTTATAAGATTCTCTACATGCCTGACAGTGCCGGGGGCATCATGTTTGACTTGCGCATCATTCAAACTTTTATCAGGCTTGGGCATAAGGTTGTATTGGCTTTAAAGGAAGGTTTTTATTACGATTACCCGACTTTATGGGACATTGATTATGATCCTGCCTTGTCAGGAGTGCTCAGGGATGCCAATATTGTTCAGGACAGTCAGGTAACAAAAAAAGATTTTTTAAAAAAGCAGCGGGAAAATCGAATTCTGGCTATATCCGACGGTACCCGTGAGAGGATGAACCTTTACCGCACCAGCATCACTTTTGCCAGAGCCTGGAAGGAGTCTGATCTGGTGGTAGCCAAAGGAAGCGGAAACTTCAGAAGGTTCATCCAGAATTCCCATCTGTTTTCCAGGGATATACTTTCCTTTTACCGTGATTGTCATGGTGAAGTGCATTTTGAATTCAAGAAACGCAGTTCCAGGGTGCGCAAGTTCATTGAGTCTGAAATTATGGCCAAGGCGGAAAAAATAAAAAAAGGAATGCTCGAGGCCAGACTGCAGGGGCAAAGGGTTTTATTCTACAGCGCAATTATTGGCAGCATACCGGGCCAGACACAAATGGCCATAAAAGTTATCAATGAATTTGCAGGTTATATGCGTGAAAGAATGGACCAGACCTATATAGTCAATCCTGCTGAACATTTTGAGCAGGGCATGGATGGAGATGATCTCATGTATATGTGGGAAATGGTTCAGCGCAGCGGACTTATTGATGTATGGCGTTTTCAGACTGTGAGTGATATTGAAAAGAGTTTTGAGCTTATGGGACAGAAAGTGCCTCCAATCTGGGCTGGCAAGGATGCGACCTATTCAACAGGCTGTACCAAGGAAATGCATATTGCCCTGGATGTGCAGGAGAAATATCCTGAAATGCAGATTATAGGTCCAAGTTCTGACAAGTTTTTCCGGCGCAGAGAATACGGGGTTGGCAAGTTCTTTGACGCCAACATTGAACGGGAGGGGGCGATCAAATCATGAGTAAAACTACACGCTGGAACAGCCTTGATGTAGTCACCAGGTTTGCAGGGATGGTGTGCTTGAGTCTGCTTGTTTTGATTTTTTGGGGATGCGCCCCCAAAGTTGTGGAACCTGATCCTGATCCTGAACCTGAGCTTAAGCCTGATCTGTATTTTATTCCTGCTGATGATAGACATGTGCTGGATGTCTTGTCTGCAGGTTTAAAGAACCAGGGGATTGCAAGCTGGCTGGAGTTACAAGAAGCCATAGAGCGGAGTCTTGTCTACCTGAACACAAGAAAACAGGAGGCTGACGCCATTTGTCGCCCAGAGTTATGCCTGCAATGGCAGGACATTACCCAAACTATGGAGACTTTGCTCTTTTTGCTGCCGGAACTTGATGACAATCCCGAATTGCTCAGGTATTATTTTGATTTTTACAAGGTAAACCCCGATGTTTTGCTCACCGGATATTATGAGCCCTTGTTGGAAGCTTCCAGGTATGAAGATCATAATTACTCCTGGCCGATTTATGCTGTTCCCTGTGATCTTTTTTCTATTGACCTGGGGCGCTTTCATCCCCGCTGGCAGGGTCAGACCCTTGTTTACCGCCAGACAGACAATGGAATTGCACCATATTATGACCGCAAAAGTATTGATCAAAAAAAGGTACTTTACGGAAGAGGACTTGAACTGGCCTGGGTGGATGATCCTGTGGATCTTTTTTTTCTGCATATCCAGGGATCGGGCAGGCTAAGGTATCCAGATGGACAATACGAACATGTGCTCTATGCCGGCCGGAATGGATTGCGCTATGTTGCGCTGGGCAGAGTTATGGTGGAAATGGGTTATCTTAAGCAGAGCGAAGTGAGCATGCAGTCCATCAGGGCTGTGCTCGAGGATAATCCAGACAAGATTCAGGAATTTTTAAACACCAATCCCAGCTATATTTTTTTTCACCTGCATGATGAAGGGCCTTATGGGTCCACGGGCCAGATTCTTACGCCTTTTGTGAGCGTGGCCAGCGATCCTGCTGTTATTCCCTGGGGATCTGCAATGATTATGGATGCTGTTTTGCCCGCTTATGGTGGTCGGAACAACTATGTTTCAGGTCCCGTCTTTGCTCAGGATACAGGCGGTGCAATCCGTGGCAGGCATCTTGATCTTTTTACCGGGTTTGGCCAGCGTGCAGAATTTCTGGCCGGAAAAATGAGAGACAGGGCAACAGTGTATTTTATGGTTAAAAAAAATGATCAGAATTAATGAAATACTGGATAAGGCTGGAGCTTATCTTTCCGGACCTGACCAGGCTCTTATACAGAAAGCCTATGTTTTTTCAGCAGCAGCCCACGCCGGACAGATTCGCCTGAGTGGTGAACCATACCTTTCCCACCCCTTAGAAGTATCCAATATTCTTGCTGAAATGCGCCTTGATGCTCCAACCATAGCTGCGGGGCTTCTGCATGATACTGTGGAAGACACCAAAGCCACTATGGAGGAGATTGATGATCAGTTTGGCCGCGATGTTGCCAAAATTGTCAGTGGTGTAACCAAAATCGGTAAAATGAGTTTTGAGTCCAAGGAAGAAGCCCAGGCTGAAAATATCAGGAAAATGATCCTGGCCATGGCCGACGATATCCGGGTGATCATGGTTAAACTGGCTGATCGAATTCATAACATGAGCACGCTGGAGTTCCAAAAGCCAATAAAACAGAAGATGGTGGCCCAGGAAACCATGGATATTTATGCTCCGCTGGCCAACCGTCTGGGGCTGTACCGCATAAAGATCAAACTGGAAGACTTGAGTCTCAGATATCTCAAACCTGACGTGTACTTTCAGGTGGAAGAGGGACTGAAAAAGCATGAGTACGTTGGAGATCAGTATATTCAGAAGGTTTGTACGTTTATTGAAGATGTGCTTAAGAAAAATCAGATTTCAGGAAAAATTTCCGGTCGCCTGAAGCATGTTTACAGTATTTACCATAAAATGATGCAGCAGGGTCTGACACTGGATCAGGTATACGACGTCATCGCCTTCAGGGTCATTGTGGACAGTATAAAAGATTGCTACGCAGTACTGGGGCTTGTCCATTCCATATGGAAGCCTGTGCCTGGCCGATTTAAAGACTATATATCCATGCCCAAGGCCAATATGTATCAGAGCCTGCATACCACAGTCATTGGACCTGATGGTGAGCGGGTAGAGATTCAGATCAGAACTGATGAGATGCACAAGATGGCTGAGTTTGGTGTTGCCTCTCACTGGAAATACAAAGAGGATGGCAAACTCAATGAAAAGGATGCCGAGAGATTCAACTGGCTGCGGCAGATTCTGGACTGGCAGGAAGAACTGAAAGATCCACGTGAGTTTATGGCCTCTTTGCGTTTTGATCTTTTTGAGGACGAGGTTTATGTTTTTACTCCGAGGGGACAGGTCAAGGAATTGCCCGAAGGGGCAACACCCATTGATTTTGCTTATCTGATCCATTCAGAAGTGGGCGACAGATGTTCCGGAGCAAGGGTTAACGGCAAGCTGGTACCTCTTAATTCCAAGCTAAAAAATGGCGATACAGTTGAGATTATAACAGATCCGCACCGGCATCCAAGCAGAGACTGGCTGAAACTGGTCAAGACCGCCAAGGCCAGAACCCGCATCAAACAATGGATTCGCAATGAAGAACGTCAACAGAGTATAAGTCTGGCCAGAGAGGTGCTGGATAAAGAAGGGCGAAAGCTTGGCATTAATATCAATCAGGCATTTAAGAAAGGTCGTTTTAAAGAAATTGCAGCAGACTATTCATTAAATTCAGAAGAGGATTTGCTGTCAGCCATTGGTTATGCCCGCATAACACCGCGACAGGTTCTTAACAAACTTTTGCCGAGAGAAGAAGAGGTAAAAGATGAATCCCTGATCCAGGAAGAGCAAAAATTCGAAGAAAAGGCTGTTCATCCCGGAGCGAAAAAGGAAGGTATCAGGATCAAGGGTGTTGGCGATGTAATGGTCAGGTTTGCCCAGTGCTGTAATCCTCTGCCTGGAGATCCAATTGTGGGTTATATCAGTCGGGGACGCGGCGTAGCCATCCATACTACTGATTGCCAGAATGTTCAGGAGATGGAGCCTGAAAGACAGATTGAGGTTTTCTGGGAAAGCGAGCTGCATAAATCTTTTCCGGCCAAGGTCAAGATAATCTGCGCCAATCAAAAGGGAGTTCTGGCCAAAATAAGCACACTTTTGACCAAGGAAGATGTTAACATTGACTCCGGATCATTCAAGTCAAATGTGGACGGCAAGAGTGAGTTGCTTTTTACAGTCATGGTGCATGATTCATCTCATCTTTATGACAGTATCGGCAAACTGCGCAAGCTGAAGGAAGTGGTGGAAGTTACAAGGCTGAGCGAATAGTCTGCCCTAAGGAAGAAGGCTGGGAGAAGGCTGAAGGGTAGGAGGCTGAAGGCTAAAGGCTAAAGGCTGAAGGCTGAAGGCTGAAGGGTAGGAGGCTGAAGGGAAGAAGGCTGAAGGCTGAAGGTTGAAGGGAAGAAGGTTGAAGGCTGAAGGGTTGAAGGGTTGAAGGCTGAAGGGTAGGAGGCTGAAGGGGTTGAAGGGTAGGAGGCTCAAGGTTGAAGATTGGGGACATTGGTCATTGTTGTTTTTGTCACTCTCACAGACTGGCCATGTGAATAGGCGAGTCTGTGAGAGTTAGGGTTGAGCCTGCTGCTGGTATTATTGCTGAAGAAGTTCAATTTCAAAGTTAAGTTCTTCACCGGCAAGAGGATGATTTGCATCAAGAGTTACTGCCTCATCCTTAACTTCCACGATAAACGCTGGAAATTCCTGACCTTCAGGGTGCCTGAGCATAAGCTGCTGACCCACAGTCATGGGAATTTCAGACGGAAACTTATCCTTGGGAACTTCCAGAATCATATCTTCACGGCGCTGGCCATAAGCCTGTTCGCAGGCTACAGTTACTTCCTTGCTGTCTCCGGTTTCCATACCCCGCACAGCGTCCTCAAATCCCTGAATTACCTGTCCCTGTCCAACTGTAAATTCTAAAGGATCTCTTTCCTTGGAAGTATCGAATACTGTTCCATCGTTGAGTTTGCCAGTGTAGTGCACCTTGACTTTAGTTCCATCCTGTACTTTCGACATCTATAACTCCTTGTTTTTGCCCCTGTAATGCGGGGCGGTTTAAAATTTCGCAACAGTTCAGACCATTGATTTCTTATCACTGCAGCGACACTTTGCGCAAATAATTGCCTCGGCAACCGGGAACAGGCACTTTTGCCAGCCTTAAATCGTAAAATAGGCAGACTTATCCGGCGGCAAAAGAGCCAGTCCCCTCCAGCTTAAAAAGTGTCGCTGTAGTGTTAATTCAAGGTTAAACTACTACAAAATTTTTTAATTTGGTTCAAATATTGGCATACACCCAGTATTCATCCCTTGATGCTGATTACAGGGCTTAGTCGTGCAACTTTTTTTGCCAGACCGGCATCGTGGGTGACCTGGATGACTCTGTTTACATCTTTGTATGCTTTGGGTGCTTCTTCAGCCAGTCCCCTCAGGGAATGCCCTCTGATTTCAATGCCTTGCTCGAGCAATGAACTGATGAGTCCTGCAGTCTTGAACTGCTTGCCTGCCTGCTTGCGGCTCATGGTCCTGCCGGCACCATGACAGGCAGAGCTGAAGCTGAGTTGTGCGCTTTCCAAAGTTCCAGTTAGAACATAGGATGCTGTTCCCATGCTTCCTCCCACAAGTACTGGCTGCCCTGTCTGCCTGTAAGGTTGTGGAAGTTCAGCTGCGCCTGGGCCAAGGGCTCTTGTAGCGCCTTTACGGTGAACAAAAAGCCTGGTCCTGACATTATTTATCATGTGCATCTCTTCACGGCAGGTGTTGTGAGAAACATCATATAAAAGTGGCATACGCGCTTCTGGAAAAATAGTCTGAAAGGCCTCGCGCATTAAATGTGTGATGATCTGACGGTTGGCCAGAGCACAGTTTATGGCTGCTCGCATGGCTCCGAGATACCGGTTTCCCAGTTCAGAATTTATTGGGGCACAGGCAAGATCACGATCAGGAAGATGCAGCTTATGTTTTGAAGCTTGAGCCTGCATAAGCCGAATATAGTCTGTAGCCACCTGATGTCCCAGGCCGCGTGAACCGCAATGTATGCTTACAACTACGTTGTCTTTGATTAGACCAAAAGCCTGCGCTGCTTCATGATCATAAATATGATCAATGCTTTGAACTTCCAAGTAATGGTTGCCTGAGCCAAGGGTTCCCATTTCCCTGGCCTGTCGCTGTTTGGCCTTGTCAGAAACATATTCAGGAACAGCTCCCTGCATGGTGCCGCCTTCTTCGCACATTTCAAGATCCTGCAGGCAGCCATATCCATTTTTGACAGCCCAGGCAGCACCTTTGCCGAGCATTCTGTCAATTTCACGCTTGCCCAGCTTGATAGAGCCTCCTACACCCAGTCCTGCAGGAATATTTTGAAAGAGCAAGTCAGCAATTAATTTACGTTGGGCATTAACCTCATCCTTGTGAATTCCAGTGAGTATGGTCCTTACACCACATGATATGTCAAAACCAACTCCGCCTGCAGAAACAACACCACCCTTTTCAGGGTCAAAAGCACCAACACCGCCAATGGGAAAGCCATATCCGCTATGGGCGTCCGGCATGGCCATGGAAGCTTTTACAATGCCAGGGAGCGAAGCCACATTGGCTACCTGGCGCAAAACATCTTCTTCCATTCGGCTCAGAAGCACATCGTCCGTGTATAAGATGGCCGGTACACGCATATTGCCTGTTGGCTCAAGCATGTACGAAGTGGAAGATTGTTGTGCTAATTGAGTCTCTGACATAGTTGAGCAGCCTAATGGTTTGAGATCATTTTTTCGATGTTATGGACTTTGTCTGCTGAAGTTCAGCGTGCAAGATTTAATTCTGTAATTATGGCAGCAGAGATTGTCAAATTTATACACGCATTACAGTAAAATGAGATTAGTTGCGAGTCTGGCTGTTTTGGGGTATGTAAAAATAGAAGCAGGCAGTTAAGAAGTTTTTTCCTGGTGGCAATTTTTTTGCTCAGCATAGTTTCTCAGGAAAAATGGCTCTGTCTGATTGTTCTAAGTCGTTTAATTTTACTAACTCAGGTCTTTTCATGTTTAAAAAAATATTTTTGATTTTTTTCTGGCTATTACTTTTTACATTCGTTTTTCCATTTTTGCAGCACTGGTCAGTTTCTTCTTTTCAATCAGCCCAGGCATCACAATCACTTTCCGGTGTTCATGCCGATATCAGCCTGACACAGGAAGAGGTAGATTTTTTAAGGCAACATCCAGTTATCCGGGTAGGTAATGAAGATGACTGGCCTCCTTTTGATTTCAGCCGCCATGGAGAACCTCATGGGTATGCCATTGAGCATCTGGAGCTTCTTGGTGAAAGGCTGGGCATCTCGTTTGAATATATAAATGGTTATACCTGGGCTGAACTTCTGCAGCTTTTCCGTGAAGATAAAATCGACCTGCTTCCTTCCCTCTGGTACTCTGATGAAAGAGCCGAGTATATGCTTTTTACAGAGCCGTTTCTTGTTTTGCCCTATGTTATTGTAACTCATCGCAATGATGAGTCCATAAATAATTTTGAAGACCTCAAGGGCAAGACAGTGGCCGTAGCCAGTGGGTATGTTCAGGAAAGCGTACTAAAGCAGCATTTTCCAGAGATTCATCGTTACCAGGTTGTAAATGTTCTGGAAGGCCTCAGGGCTGTGAGTTACGGCCATGCTGATGCATATATTGGATACCATGGAAGTGTTTCCTATTTGATGACAACCAATTTTCTTTATGACCTCAAGGTTGTTGGAGAGACAAGGGTACCAGAGCTTGGCCCCCAGGGTCTTTATATTTCAGTTCGCAAAGACATGGCTCCATTGCGGGATATCATGCAAAAGGCCATGGATTCAATTCCAGAAAATGAAAAAATCAGGCTGGGTGAAAAGTGGTTTTCCATAGAGGATCAGAGCAGGCCACAATTTTCCGCACAGGAGATACAGTTTTTACTGGACAATCCCGTTCTTACCGTCAGCAATCTAAAGCATTGGGCACCTTTCAATTTTAATGAAAACGGTCAGCCGAGAGGTTTTGTCATAGATTATATGGATCTGCTTGCTCAAAAGATGGGAATTGAGTTCAGATATATTAGCGGACCAACCTGGAACGAATTCTTGAGTATGCTGCAGACTAAAGAGATAGATATCCTGGGAGATGTGGTCAGAACAGATAAAAGAGAACATTTTATCCTGTTTACAGAACCATACTTCAATTTTTTATCAGGTATTGTGGTCAGAAGGGGGGAGGAAGATGATATCAATGAATTGAGTGACTTGAAGGGTAAAACAGTGGCCGTACCAAAAGATTTTTACTATCATGAAATTCTGGAGTATTATTTCCCTGAAATTAACATTCTGGCTCTGGATAACCCTTTAAGGTGTCTTGATGCCGTTTCATCGGGCAGGGCAGACGCAGCCTTGTCTGAAAAACCTGTATTTGATTATCTGATCAACAGGTATCTGCTTATGGATCTGGTAAATATTCCCATTCTGGAGACGGATGTCTTAGGCTCAACACCGGTTTCCGTGGGAGTACATCATGAGCAGGAATTGTTGCACAGCATACTGCATAAAACCATGAATGTTATAACCAGGGAAGAGATATCCTCTCTGAGGGACCAATGGTTTAGAACAGAACAAGCTAAAGATAAGTCATCACTGAATCTGAGCACAGCTGAAATGAATTACCTTGATTCCAAAGACTCCATCAGGCTGTGTGTCAATCCATCCTGGCAACCCTTTGAAGAGATAAGGGATAACAATCATTACGATGGAATGGTAGCCGGCATTATGCAAATGATGGAAGAACGTATTAATGTCCCTTTTTATGTCCAGGCTGCCAGCACATGGGAAGAAAGTATAACTCTTTATGAACAGGGCGAGTGTGACATCCTGACAATTGCACGTGATACTGGTCTGGATCAGGGTGCCATGCTTCTCTCCAAGCCATACCTTGAGTCACTGACAGTTCTGGTTTCCAGGGATCAGCATACCTACATACCAGATTTGAGTTCCATTGTGTGGGACAAACTGGCAGTTGTGCAGGGCGATCCCATAAAAAATTTTATTCTGACCAATTATCCTGAAATCGAAACAGTGGTCTTTGAAACACTGGAGCAGGCTTTGAGAGGGGTTTCTAAGCGCGAAGCTGATATTGCCATTGGTAACATGCATCTGGTTAGTTCTAAAATTCATGAGATGGGTCTGTATGACCTTAAAATAGCAGGTCAGACTCCATATAAAGAATTTTTCAGAGTAGGGGTCAGTCCGGAACAACCGGAATTGTTAAATATTATTGACAAGGCCATAGATGATCTTTCTTCTCAGGAAATAAACAGTATCGTCCGGCAGTGGATATCCATCAGGTATGAGCAGGGCATTGATTATGCCCTGGTATGGCAGATTGGGGTGGTGGCATCTTTTCTTGTGGCTTTTTTTCTATACTGGAACCGCAAGCTTTTCAGATTGAATCGGGAGATTGCCGATGCCCACAGGGATCTGGCTGTAAAAACCAGAGAGCTTGAAAAACTGTCCATTACTGACAGCCTGACTGGTGTCTATAACCGGATGAAAATTGAACGGATTCTGGACAATGAGATCCTCAGGGTCAATCGCTCCCGCGAGCCTTTATCAATCATTCTTCTTGATATCGACAATTTCAAGGGGGTTAATGATGAGTACGGGCATCAGGCAGGAGACATGGTTTTACAGCGGATGTCAGCTCTTTTGCAGGATAATATTCGCAGGACAGACTCTCTTGGCAGATGGGGCGGTGAAGAGTTTATGGTTGTCTGTCCGCATACAGACTACAAGGGTGCCTGGAACGTGGCTGAAAAACTGCGCTTGAAAATTATGTGTGCTGACTTTGGAGAAGTTGGAAAAATTACAGGAAGTTTCGGGGTCAGCGAGTTTGTACCTGGAGAGCATGAGGATGCTTTGCTGCGCCGTGCTGATGATGCACTGTATAAGGCAAAGAATGGGGGCAGGAACCGAACGGAAATAATTTTAAAAGATGAGCAACCGAAAAGTTGATGTTTGTTCTGTTGCAGGATTTGTGCACAGCCCGGTTATCATTTATAAACGCTTCACCCGGGGGCCTGTAACTGGCCGGTTAATCACACTGGCCAATGGATCCTTGAGCGCAGGTTGTTCCGTCATTCCATATGGTCCAGCTCAGGTTGGCCTCGCTTAAGTTAATCATGCTCAAATTGGCTGCACTGAGATCTGCACCACTTAGGTTAGCGCCTCTCAAATCAGCCTTGTACAGGTTGGCAACCCGCAGATTGGCCCCATAAAAATTAACGCCGTCCAGCTTAGCGTTGCTCAGGTTTGCGCCCCTGAGATTTACTCCACGGAAATCCGCACCGGTCAGTATGGCGCTGCTCAGTACAGCATCCTGCAGATCAGAGCCGTAAAAACTGGATTCAACAAGATTTGCTCCTCTCAGATTTGCATCTTTGAGCTCTGCCTGGCGCATGATAAGCCCTTTTAAATTGCATTCAGGGCAGCTTTTGGTTTCCAGGAACTTTTCCTTGTCAGCCTCATTCAAGCTCCACAAAGCAGTTGAAGAGAAAAGGACAAGCAAAATGGATATGACTATTGTGTGGAGTAATATTTTCATGGCAACCCTTATGTCTGGTAATTCCTGACAAATATTTTTTATCAGTCATGGAATACTTTGGAACTGACTTTATTTACTGTTTTAATCCTGCAGCAAAAACAAGAAAATTTTTGGACACTGACAAGATCAATTAGGTCCTGTAACCTGAATCTTCAGCCTTCAGCCTGAAAATCACAGCCAAGCTCCAAACTTAACATTACTTGTTTCAGTTGGATTGCGGGAAAGTCCTGCTTTAACTTTTTTCAGTGTCTCACCCGGACACACACGGGACCGAACATGAGAGTTATCTGTTTTGATAGGTGGAGCCTGCATCCTGCAGGATAAAAAGCAGGCGGCTGGAAGCCGCCTCCACATTGAACGTCGGGAATATGATAACAGTTGAGCTATCAGGTGTATCACTTAAAACGGCGCATCATCCATGCCGCCTGCTTCTGAAGGAAAGGCCGGCCCCATTTGTTCCTTGGATTCTCTGGATTCACTCTTTCGATTATCTGACTGCCTGTTATGCTCTGGTGCAGGAACATATGACTGGTCGCTTTGTCCCTGGCCTTTGGAATCCAGGAATTGTACCCTTAAGGCCTTGATTTCTGTAGTGTAGCGGTCCTGGCCCTGCTGGTCCTGCCATTTTCTTGTCTGCAGACTGCCTTCAACCAGAACCAGTCGTCCCTTGGACAGGTAATTAGAGCACATTTCTGCCTGTTTGCCAAAAGTAACTATTCTATGCCACTCAGTTTTATCAACCTTGTTGCCGTCTCGGTCTGTAAAAGACTCATCAGTGGCCAGGCTGAAGTTGGCCACAGCTACTCCACTGGCTGCATAGGCCAGCTTGGGGTCTTGACCGAGCCTGCCGACAAGGATGACCTTGTTCATGGATCCTGCCATGATTCCTCCCGGATGGTTTATATGGTTAAAATATATTCTTTGGTGATAATATCTTTATTCAGCCACCAGCCACCAGCTTTCAGCCTTTAGCCACCAGCTATCAGCCATCAGCCATCAGCCATCAGCTTTCAACTTTCAGCCATCAGCTATAACTTTAATCATTTACCACTTCCTGCATTCTGTCCAGGCCATCTTCCAACAGATAAGAAATTTTGTCAGCTTCCTGAGGGTTACGGTCAGCGAGAAAAGATTGCAGCTTAGCCTTATTTTTGTAAACTGTTTCAATATCCTTTTCAAGGTTCTGGTAAGCTTTGGGCAACTGTCCGAGCCTCATCCTGTCATATAAGGCATCAATAAGCTCTACCATAAATTCTGATCTGCTCATGTCCTGGTCAGGGTCCTGGTCAAAGGCAATTCGGTATAAACCCGACCACCTGCGCACAGCCTTTTCACGATCATGAATTCCTGCTGTGACTCTAATCTGTATTAGTTCGCCCATTATTCTTTTTCCTCCCAACTGTTTTGAATCCTGGCAACAACCTCCTTGATATCCTCAAGCTGGTCCCTGGGGCATATGCCAAGGAGCGGCGATCCCGCTTCAACACTTTCACTGGAGTTGAAATATATAGTAAATATTATTCCTGGCTGACCTTCGTAAGTGAGCACAGTTTCTCTTTTCATTCTGGAGATAATCAGTACTTCATCTCCTGGTTTGATATTAACATGACCCAAACCTTTGGCCTTGAGTTTTAAATCAATGGCAGACACAAAATAATACTTGCCCTTTTCAGGAGCGAGGAAGAGATGCAGTGTTTGTTTCAGGATAATATCAATTACTTCCTGTTTAGTCAAAAAATGCCTGATCTTCAGCAATGGAGTGCCAGCCTGAACAAACTGATTATTCTGAACATCATGAAACATGACTACCTCGCCTTTTTCGGGCGAGTAGATGGGTTTTTTATTGCCTTCACGGGTCAGGTAGGCTAGGAGGGTACCCGGTTTTTCACCCCAGTTACCAGACTTGCCGTTAACCTTGACTCCGGCCTTATTGACCACAAACTCAATTTCACCTGAATGCGGGGTGGAGACTGTTAGCTCCTTGTATGGTGCTTTCTTGATTTCATCAAGCAGAGATATTGTATCAATCAAAGGGGATCTCCTTTACGGGATTGTTTAGGGTACTTAACATGGCTATCTGTAGTACAGGAATTCACCGCCCATGGTCATAAGAGACTGATGCAGATTGTCTCGAATTTCCCTGCGGTCCCATATACCCTGAATATGTCCTCTGGACAGGGTCATGAATGCTTTGTGGTAGTGCGGTTCAATATCCTGACCTGTTGTTTCCATAATAACACCTGGACCGGCAAAGCCTATATTGGCGGAGCGTACAGCAAACTGGTACGGCGAGCACCCCAGAAAACTGGCTACAGGACCTGCGTAGGAGTTGGTGTCGTACAGAACAAGGTACAGACCACCTGATTCTAAGTAGCGCCTGACTGCCAGGGTGCATCTCGGCATCTGGATGACTCCGTTGGTGCCTTCCTGAATTCGTATTCCTGCAGTTCCATGAACATAGGCCAGAAAAGGAAGGTGCTTTCTTTTGGCTGTTTCAGCAGCCTGAATAAACTTTTCTCCTTCTGCCAAACCAACGCTTCCTCCTCGAAATCCAGCCATGAGCATGGCCACAACCACCCTTACGCCCTTGATACTTGCCTCAAAAGTCATGCATGAACTTTTATGCCCGGTTTTTTTCTGGGCTTGAATAATCTTATTGTCCAGGCCATCAAATTCAAGGGGATTGGAGCTCTCTATTCTGGAGTTGAATTCCCTGATGGACCTGCTGTCGAATACATTGAAAAGATACCATTCATACTCCATGGGAAAGTGATGCCCGCAATTACTGCAGACTCCTGCGAAATCGCTGAACAGGTCAGGAATCCAGAGATCAAGGCAGCCGAATTTGGAGCTGTTGGGGCAGGTTATGGTCCTGTCCTGGTTGGCCTGAGGGCTGATATAACGACAATGCTCGTCCCAGGTTATTCCTGGTTCCCATGAAGAAAGAGTAGTTAATTGACATGTGTTTTCCTGTTCTTTCTTAAAGCCGGGAATTTTTTTGATAATTTCGGAGCCTTTGTTCATGATGCGGCCGAATACCGCCTGCACCTCACCTTGAACGTCTTCGGCCAGGTGAGTTATTTTTCTCTGGTGTCTGCCCAGGAACTCGTAGCGTAAAAACGAGTATATGGACCAGTTAACCTCATTGATTTTGGTAATGACCTTATGCCAGGTTGCTGTTCTGTCAACCAGGTACTTCAGGCTGTAGGACCTGAATTTCTGGTAGCGCTGCCAGGTGAGTCGTTCCATGGACTTGGGAGAAAGTCCCCAGCGCACATAAATATTGGGATTGTTAAGTTTACGCAGGGCAATAGCTCTGAACAGCTTAAAGCCCCTGACAGACAAAATTACTTCATCAGTGGCAAGGATAACTTCCTGGCGCAGTTTCTTGAAAAAGTCAAAATGCTCTGAGCGGGCTCCGAGAGGTGGTTCCTGCAGAATACGGTCTATATAGCCCATTCTGAGGTTATCCTGAGCTGTGATTTTAAGCTGCTGAGCACATCGGTCTACAAGTTCAGGAGTAGCTCTTGCTCCTCCCCGAAGCCTTCCTTCAATGGCAGCTGCTCCTTCAGGGGAAATTACGGAATAGTATCCGTGAGACATCATTATCCTGGTGTCAGCCAGGCCAATGGCTTCAGCACCACCGGATCCGCCCTCGGAAATAACTGCTATAACAGGAACCTTAAGGCCGGCCATGGTGTAAATATTTTTGGCAATCTGCTGGGCTGCTCCCGGATAATCTTCAATGGGAAATGCTCCAGGAGTAAAAATATATGTATGGACAGGGATATTTTCTGTTTCTGCAACTTTCATGTATTCCAGTGCCTTGGCATTGCCCCAGGGCTTCACAGATCCGCCGTTGCGAAACTCCTGTCCATGACCTTTTTCCTGGCCTATGACCATAACCGGCTGCTTGTAGATCTTTTTGCCCACCTTGCGGGTAATGTATGCCCTGGCAATGATCATGGCCGGATCAATGCTGTACTCATCCTGCCCACCTATTTCCGTGTAATTGTCATAAACATTTTCAAGGATATCTTTAAGAGATATTCTTTGAGGATGTCTGACGATTCTGACCCGGTCCATGGGTGTGAGTTCTTTTTCCAGTTTGTTTTCCAGGAAGTGAAAAAGATCCTGCAAAGAAGAGAGATGCCTTTTAATTTGCCCGGCATCTAAGCTGGACTGATTTTTTTTAAAATCATTCAGTTTGGATCTGAGCAGGGCAACGTTGGCGTTTTCACGGTTGCCGAAAATATCTTCAATGTATCTGAGACGTTCTGATAAATCCAGAATCTGTTTTTCTGCTTGATTCATATTGGTGCACTTGGTTTGATGTTAAAGCTTGGAAAGCTGAGTGAGCGGGACGCGATTGACTAAAAAACAAGAATATCGCGGGTTTTGCTTTTTAAAAATTCAATGTTGGATTTGAGAGGCTCTCCGGCCGGATTGGTCCCCTGAAGAATCAGTTTTTCAAGAAATATTTCTCCCCGCATTTTAGCCTGATCAAGGTTTTCACCCCAGACAATGCCCAGTGCCAGATTGGGATCAAACTCAGTAGGTATGTCATATGGCCTTTGAGTAGGAACATGAGTGTGCATTCTCAGCCAGGGGTAATCAGTCCAGCTGAATTTTTCTATGCGGCCTACCCAGGGGGTGAAATTATTGTCAGGATCCTCTGCAAGAATACGGTATTCTATGCCTACCCCGTTAAAGACGATATCGCTTTGATCGTAACCCAGCTCAAATCCCAGACCTGCTCTGATCTGCTCTTTGAGGAGATTAACCTCTTGATCATTGATGGTGGAGATAATGGCAGACACGCCGTTTTCAACCTGAATGCGGGTATTGACTTCCATTAAAAACGGGTGTCCCATGGGACTTATGATCCATTCCCAGGTCCCCACACTATCATAGCCCACTTCTCTTGCCATGCGCAAAGAGTATTCCGTGATATCTTCAAGCACTTTGGAGGCATCAAAGGCATAGCTGATGTTTTCGGGATCAAATCCAGGGGCTACTTCAATGCGTTTTTGTCTGCCAATACTCTGCACTGTGCAGTTCCGGGTTCCGAAATGGACTGCTCCTTTATGCTTGTCACCAAGAATCTGCACTTCAAGATGATTGAAATCAAAAATTCTCTGCTCGATGAGTACGCCTTCATCCCTGAACTGACGCTTGGAATAGTTCTTAATTCTTCTGAGCACTGTTCTGAACCTGTCCAGATCGTTAACCTCTTCAATGCCCATCCCCCCCCCGCCTGCAGAGGCCTTGACCAGAATGACCGGTTGATGCACCCCGATTTCCTTTTGAAAGGTAAAAAGGGAGGTTGCAAGCTCTTCAGCTTCCATGTCATCAAAGATGGGCCGATCCGATCCCGGTACTGTGGGCACGTCAAGTCGTCTAGCCAGCCTTTTGGTATTTATCTTGTCACCGAGTTCCTGAATTATATTCCATGATGGACCAATAAAAGCAAGTTTTCTGGACCTTTGTTCAGCCCGCCTGGCAAACCTGTAATCTTCGGCAAAAAAACCATATCCGGGGTGAACGGCTGTGCATCCTGCAGCATCTGCCACAGCAAAGATTTCGTTAGGATCCTGATATGAGCTTATGCGGTAAAGAGCTTTTTCACCACCCTTTTTCATGGCTTCGGTACAATGTTCGGAATTGGCATCTTCTCTGGTGTAGACGCAAGTGAATCTTGCGCCAAGCTCTATGCATGCCTGCATTATTCTGAGAGCTATTTCTCCTCTATTGGCAATCAGTATATTGTGTTTGTTCATGATAGTAAAATAACTTGAGAGTTAAAAGTTATCAGTTAATTGTTAATAGTTGAGAGCTTCCCACCCGGTCGGCCCGGGACCGAACTTGTGAGTAACTGTCTTTATAGTGGAGCCTGCATCCTGCAGGCTATTAAGGCCAGGCGGCTGGAAGCCGCCTCCACATTAAAGAACAGTCTCATATTTGGAAAATGAGACTGTCCCTTGAAATGGTCTCATCACGTTTCCTGTTTTGTTTCATTTTCTTTCTTTTTTCTGTGAAACTCAAGCATTTTTTTCTGAACTTCCAGAATCAGTTTGTCAAGTCTGGCTTCCTGACGCAGAGTTATTTCTGAAAACTGGCAGGCTGCCATATTATCATCTATCTTGACAATTTTTCCTTTAATCTCGTCAAGGAAAACCCTGTTTTTTATAAGTATTGAAAGTTCAACTTCAAGACCTTCTTCAAGTCCGTGCTCTTTCATATGAGAAAGAGAAAGGGCCATTCCACCTGCACTTATATCAAGGGCCGGGAACTCTTCAGGCATATTTTTTATTTTTGCCTTGAGATTAGGCACTGCAACCCGATAGGCTTTTCTTGGTGATGAGCTCTCGTAGTCTATTTGTAATTGATCGTTAAACATATCCATTACTGACCTCCAATTCTCTTTTCAAGTACAAACTCCACCCTCCTGTTGCGGGCCCTGTTTTCTTCCGTGTTGTTGGGAAATAGTGGTTGAAGATCCGCAAACCCGGTAGCGGTCATCCTTTTTGGTTCAATGCCCAGTTCCATAAGGTAGCGCAGAGTATTAAGGGCTCTCAGGGATGAAATTTCCCAATTATCCTGAAAACGACCACCCGTCCTGGGTGGAATATTATCAGTATGTCCCTGAATGTTTATCTGCTGATCATGATGTCTGATAAATACTTCTCTCATTTGTTCCAGGATGCGTTTGCCTTCAGGGGTGAGCTCGACCTGTCCCAGGCCGAACAGAGCGCTGGCTGGCAGACGCAGGGTGATTAGCCCTTCCTGCAGACGGGCACCCACTATGCCGTCAAGGCCTTCCTGACTGTAATAGTATTGTATATCTGAAAAAACCTGTTGTTGTGCTTCAAGCATCTGTCTGTACATGGTTGCCTGATCCATCAGCACACCTGAAGTGTCAGTTCTTATCCGAAGCCCCCAGTCTTCGGTCTCCTGCTTGCCAAGAGACTGACGCACGGAAAGAATAGTCTGCTCGAATTTCTGATCGCTTAAGGTTGAAAAGGAGAACAGAAGGATGAAAAAAACGAGAAGCAGCAAGGCAATGTCAGCAAAGGTAGTCACCCATGCTCTGGTGTCATCATCTTCGTCGTCATAGTATGTTGCAGTATGTTTATCTTCTTTCATTTCTTCTCTCCGAAGGCGGTACAAATGATGAAAGCTTTTCGTAGACTATTCTGGGGTTGTTGTTTTCCAGGATTGACTGAGCTCCCTGAAAAATAATCTCAAGATGCAGGGTTTCCTGCTGTGTCCTGCTTTTAAGTTTTCCGGCAATGGGTAAAAAGAGCAGAGTAGCCAGTAAAGCCCCATAAAATGTGGTCAGAATGGCCACTGCCATGGCCGGTCCTATGGTGGCCGGGTCATCCAGTCTGGTAAGCATCTGCACGAGACCGATGAGAGTGCCGATCATGCCAAAGCTTGGAGAAAAGGTGGCCATTTTTTTGAAGACATCCTGAATAATGGCGTGCCGGTTTCTAAGAGAAGTAATTTCAATACGAAGGGTTTCAGCAATCATCATTGGGTCTGTGTTGTCGGCAATAAGCTGGCAGGCTTTTTTTAAAACAGCATTTTCAGTTTTGATATTTTCTAAAGCCAGCAAACCGTCCCTGCGACTGATATCAGCGATTCTGACCATGGTATTGACAACATCATTGGAGTTCACACTTCTTTTGGAAAAAATGTAAAAAGCAGCTCTGAAGGCCTTATTGATCTGGTTGACTGGGAAGTTGATGGTGGTGGCCGCCATTGTGCCGCCCATGACAATCATCATGCCGGGTATGTTGACAAAGGTGTCAACAGCGCCACCAATGATAATGGCTCCAATAACCAGAGAAAACCCGACTATGATCCCAAAAAAAGTTGCAATATCCATTAAAGGTCCTTAAAAAGAAATCAGTTAACACATAAGTTATACTTTTTAATGTCCGGTGGTTCATCACAGGGCGACATCAGTCGTAAAAAATCAAGTTTCCGTGCCGCACCCAGTGGACTTTTTTTAAAGTGATGAATTTTTTCGTTAAGAGGTACATACATCAATAACTCGATGAGGTAAACATTAGCACTATGTCTGAAAAAACAAAAGTACTGCAGGGGCAGAAATTTCTAAAAGACAGTTATCCTGATTTCAGGCCCCGACTGCTTATGGTTCTGGGCAGTGGGCTTGGGAGCATGACGGGTGTCCTTAACCCTGTACACAGCATTAATTATAGTGAAATACCGGGGTTTCCCCGGTCAACCATAAAAGGACATACAGGCAGGCTTATGCTTTGTCGACTCGGCAAAAGCGAGGTTGCTGTTCTTTCAGGCAGGGTTCATCTTTATGAAGGGTATACAGCGCAAGAGGTGGTTCGCCCTTTGCGGATCATCAGTCTCTGGGGGGCCGAGACTGTTTTTTTGACCAATGCGGCTGGCTCCCTTAATCCACTTTTTGAACCGGGAACCATAATGGGTATTACTGATCAGATCAATTTGACAGGTGAAAACCCTTTGTGCGGAGAAAATATTGATGAGTGGGGACCCCGATTTCCAGATATGAGCAGGCTGTATTGTCAGGACCTTTTGACATCTGCCCGCAAAACTGCCGTCAAGATGGGGTTTCATCTGCACCAGGGAGTGTATATGGGCATTAAAGGGCCCTGTCTTGAAACGCGAGCAGAGACAAGGGCATTTCGCAAACTTGGGGCTGATTCCATAGGCATGTCCACAGTACTGGAGTCCATTGCTGCAGCACATATGGGAAAAAGTATCCTTGGTCTTTCGTGTCTGACCAATCATAATCTTCCTGACTGCATGCAGGTAACTTCCCACGAAGAGATCCTGCAGGTGGCTGACAGAACCAACAGGCAGCTTACACTGTTTCTCAAAGAACTTGCCCTTGAGTCATGCGGGGTATGATAAAAATCAACATATTATTTTAAGGAGTTTTTCATGGACGTTGACCCGCAGCATTTGATTTCTGAGCTATCGGACAATATTGATAAAAAGGATACCATTAAGGCTAATATAGTCCTTGCCTACCTTAATGACACTGACAAGGATACCCAGAAAAAGATTATTAACCTTCTGGAAAAAGGTGATCCGGATTTTACCATCCCTCTGCTTACAGGGCTGATACAGAAGAACAAGTCCATCACTACCAACCTTCCAGATATTCGGGGTATTCTGATTTCCAAATCATTAGAACAGCCTGACTTTCTGCTCAAGACCATTATGGACAAGGTTGAACCAAGAGAGCTGTTCATCAATATTGCTGCTGAGGCCAGGGTGGACGGTGCGTCGGCAGTACTTTTGAATATAATGGCCAATGAACTTGATGAAAAGGTCATCAAGGAAGCCATAATAGGACTTGGGACGCTGGGCTTTCCTGGGGCCACCAACGCCATAAGTGAGTTTTTATATTCCAACAATAAAACTCTTATTCTTGAAGCCATCAGAGCGCTGGGAAGGATAGGGACGCCGACAGCCATGCAGAGGTTAGCGGAAAAAATGGGAGCTGATCATCAGATCGATATTCTTATTCTGGATGTCTTTTCTCAGATTCAGGATCAGACTTCCATAAACAAACTTAATCAGACCATTGGTTCGCATTATGCACATTTAAGAAATTATGCCAAGGCTAAACTGACTCGTATTGGGGCAAAAGCAGTGCCGACCCTTGGAGAAAATTTGTTTTACAACGACCCAGACCTGCAGGTGCATACACTTAATGTTCTCGGGGCCATTGGGGATTCCTCTGCCCTTGTTCCCATCAGAAAGCTGCTCAGCCAGGAACCAGCTGATGCCAATGTGCGCTTTGCTGCTTACGAGACCCTGGGTCAGCTGCCTCTTGATAAGGGATCTTACATTCTGGCCAGAGGATTGACGGACAAGGAAGAACATGTGTGTGTGGCGGCTGCATCAGCCATTGACCGTAATCTCAATGAGGTTCTTGTGGCTGGTGTCAAGAACATGGTCAAAGAACGTGACCATGATGCACTTAAAACAGTAAGGTCTATAATCAGCGCTCAAGCCAAAAACCTTTTTATTGCTTTGATCGAATATCCATTTTTTCAGGACATGGCTCTTGGCTATCTAACTAAAAACGCTGCTCCAGACCTGCAGAATTTTTTTCAGTCTCTGCTGCAGAAATATGGATACCTGCACCTGGCTGAAAAGATTGAAGGTGAAAAGCCTCAGGCTGCAGCAAGACCTGTGGCTGTGGCTGTAGATGACTCCAAGATGATCTTGAATATATACAAGAGCACTCTTTACGAAATGGGGTTTGAGCCTGTTTTATTCGAATTTCCGAGAAAGGCCCTGGACTGGCTTAAGAATAACAAACCCCAGGTTGTTTTTACTGATTTGAATATGCCGGATATGACCGGGATTGATTTGATCCAGGGCATAAGAGAAATCTATTCCAAAAATGATCTGCCTGTCATTATGGTTACCACCCAGAATGAAACGCAGGATAATGAAGACGCGAGAAATGCCGGAGTAAACGATATTACTTTCAAGCCTTTTTCCAAAGAGAGTCTGACCAGTGTTTACCAGGAATCTTCCTGTTGATTCATACCGGCTTAATTGTAATGCACCACTGTTATAGTCATTTTTATTGTGGTCCCTGATTGTTTTTATGCGCCATCCACTTGATCTGCCTGCAAATGCCCATAAGCAGATTGAATTCATGATGGCGCAGGTCTTTTTTGGACAGCAGACGCTTGAGAGGCATCATAAAATAATCGGGATTGTCCTGGTCAAGAAAATCTATGGTCAGAAGGGCTTCGCGGATGTTCTGGTTCAGGATCATGGACTCCTGCCGGGTGATAAGACGTGAATCTCCTGGTTTGATCTGGCGGCAATCTGAAGCAGGTATGAGTTTGAAGCACTCATAGAGCACTATTAGAACGGCTTGAGCCAGGTTCAGGGACCAGGCCTCCTTAGAGGTGGGAATGGATATAATATGGGAGCAAAGCTCCACTTCTTCATTAGTCAGTCCTTTATCTTCGGGGCCAAACACCAGAGCGCACGAAGGTGTTGATTTTTCAACATCCATAATGCTCTGAGCTGCTTCCCATGGATTCAGGATGCCCTTGCGCCATTTTCCCACTCTGGCGGTTGTGGCGTAAACCCGGTGGAAATCTTTCAAGGCTGTTTCAAGACTGTCATGGACTTGGGCCTGCTCAATAAGGACTTTGCCCTTAGATGTGGCAAGAGGAGCTGCCTTTTTCAGGTCAAAACTGCGTGGGCTTACGAGCACAAGGCTGGAACACCCCATATTTACGCAGGCTCTGGCCACTGAACCAATATTTTCAGAAAACTTGGGCCTGCAAAGAACTACTGACACATGGGTAAGCATTGTAAGGTTTGTGAATTGTTGCTTGTTTTGATGTTTATATAGTTGTCAGATTTTGAATCATACGTTAAACCGAAAGGTTATGATGTCGCCGTCCTTGACAATGTAATCTTTTCCTTCAAGGCGCAGAACACCTTTTTCTTTGGCCTTTTTCATATCCCGGCATTCCAGAAAGTCACTCCAGCCCAGAACCTCTGCCCTGATAAATCCTTTTTGAATATCAGAATGAATTAGCCCTGCAGCCTCAGCAGCTGTAGATCCTTTTTTGAGGGCCCAGGAGCGAACCTCCTTTTCTCCTGCTGTGAGAAACGTAATGAGGTTGAGCAGGGAGTAGGTTTTGTAAATTACTCTGTCCAGAGCAGAATGTTCCACTCCCAGGTCCTGCATGAACATCTGGAGTTCTTCAGGGTCTTCCAGTTCGGCCATTTCGCGTTCCAGCATGGCAGAAACCGCGATATGGGCCATGGAAAACTGATCTTGCGGGGGCTCAAAGCTGCCCATTTTGTTTTCAGATATATTCCAGGCATATAATATGGGTTTGGCGGACAGGAAGGAAAAGCCCTTGAGTGAGGGTTCAGTACTCAAGTCATAGTCCATGCGAAGGGGCTTTTCCTGTTCGAGCAAAGCCATGGCTTTTTGCAGCAGTTCTTCCTCTTTGGGATCATATAAATGCTTTGCCTTCTGCTTATCCTGGGCCAGTCTTTCCAGTTTCTTTTCAATGACCGCCAGATCAGACACAATCAGCTCCGCTTCTATAGCATCAAGCTGGTCCTGCGCATCTGCAGTTCCTGAATAGGCATCCAGCACTGCCAGGAGGCAGTCACAACCCCGGACAGCGTTTAAAACCTTGTTGCCAATGGACTTGGAGCCTCCGCTGCCGGGCATATCATTATATTCAATTTCTGTTCTGGTAACTTTTCCAGGCTTAAAGACTTTGATTAAAGGGTCAAGCCTTGGCTCCGGCACTTTGACCATGGCTCTGCCTGCCGCGGCAGAACCAGGACCAGCCAGGGCCCTGAAAAGTTCTGTTTTTCCACATCCTGCAAAGCCGACTATAGCTGTTTTCATTAGTTTAACTCCAATATCACTTCAGCGAAATATAGAAAATCTGGTAATAGTTTAGCGCTTTCAGGGAAAATAGAGGGGCAGGCGCTTAGGGAACCATTTGAGCAATAACCGATATTTAAAACTTGTCATTTTTAGGATCTTCACCAGGGGCCGGGACCGAACTTGCGAGTAACTGCCTTTAAAGTGGAGCCTGCATCCTGCAGGCTATTTAGTTCCAGGCGGCTGGAAGCCGCCTCCACATTGAAGAACTGTCACTCTTCTGGAAATTGGAACAGTCCCAGCGAGGTGCATTAAAAACTTGTCATTTTTAAGGCAAGTGGGTCCAGAAAGAGCCAGTTCCCGTGCTTCGATAGATATGATTTGTTGGCAGATAATGAAAATTCGAGCTCAAGGCAAGGTAAAAGAATCGACAAATAAATTTTTTACTTGCCAAAGCAAAAGCCTATGCTTATACGCAGGCCCATTATGAGCAAGGATTTAATTATAGTAGAATCACCGGCTAAGGTTAAGACCATAAAGAAGTTTCTGGGCAAGGATTATCTTGTTGATGCTTCGGTTGGTCATATTCGGGATCTTCCCAAAAAGACCCTCGGAGTGAGTGAAGACGGCAATTTTGAGCCTGAATATGAAATTATTTATGGCAAGAAGAAAATTGTTACCAGGCTCCAGCAAAGTGCCAAAAAAGCAGGCAGAATTTATCTGGCCCCTGATCCTGACCGGGAAGGAGAGGCCATTGCCTGGCATATTGCTGAACTGATAAAAAAACAAAATACAAATATCAGTCGAATTCAGTTTAATGAGATTACTTCAAGGGCAGTTAAGGAAGCCTTGGAAAACCCTCGCGCATTAAACGAAAATCTGTTTAATTCCCAGCAGGCCAGACGAATTCTGGACAGACTGGTGGGATATAAGATTTCGCCTCTGCTATGGAGCAAGGTTAAGCGTGGTCTGTCAGCAGGACGGGTTCAGTCTGTGGCTCTGCGTATGATAGTGGAGCGCGAAAGGGAGAGACAGGCGTTTAAGCCTGAAGAATACTGGGTTTTCAAGGCCATGCTTGCCAATGCACAAAAAGAAGGTTTTGAAACTCAACTCTGGAAGATAGACAATAAAAAGGCCCATGTAGGTTCTCAGGAAGAGGCTGATAACCTTGAAGCTATTGTTAAAAAGGCAGAGTTCAAGGTTGACTCTGTTGAGGAAAAGGAGCGCAAGCGCGACCCCAAGCCGCCTTTTATCACCTCTACCCTGCAGCAGGAAGCCAGCAGTCGTCTGGGCTTTACAGCCAAAAGAACCATGTCTGTGGCTCAGCGTCTTTATGAAGGGCTGGAGCTTGGGGCTAAAGGAACTACAGCGCTGATCACCTATATGCGTACTGATTCGGTAAGAGTGTCCAAGGATTCTCAGCAGGCAGCCAAACAATGGATTGTATCCAGTCTCGGCAAGGATTATTATCCCCCAAAGACAAGGTTTTTCAAATCCAAAGGATCAGCTCAGGACGCTCACGAAGCAGTCAGACCGGTTGATCCTCTGATAACCCCGGAAGATGTCAAACCCTATCTTGCGAAACAGGATTACTCTCTGTACAGACTTATCTGGGAAAGATTCATGGCTTCTCAGATGGCGGCAGCCAGGTTCTGGGATACCACAGTGACCGTGTCCGCAGCCAATACTTTGTGGAGAAGTAAAGGTGAGCGCCTGATTTTTGACGGGTTTCTCCGTGTTTATTCAGGTGGAGGAAAAAAGGATGATATCTCATTGCCCAAGCTGACAAAAGATGAAATCCTTGATCTGGAAAATCTGACTAAAGACCAGAAGTTCACCCAGCCTCCAGCAAGATATTCGGAAGCTTCACTGGTGCGCAAACTTGAAGAACTGGGCATTGGGAGACCTTCAACTTATGCGGCCATTATTTCCACGCTTATGGACAGGGAATACGTTACTCTTGAGGAGAAAAACTTCCTGCCCACTGAGCTTGGCTCCGAGGTATGTGACCTGCTTGTCAAACACTTTTCTTCATTAATGGATACTACATTTACTGCCCAGATGGAAGGTGATCTGGATACAGTAGCAGAAGGGAACAAAGACTGGGTTATGCTTTTAAAGCATTTTACAGATGAGTTTTATCCAACTCTGGATAAAGCTAAAAAGGAAATGGCTACAGTCAAGGCAGGCAAGGAAACTGATATCAAGTGTGAGAAATGCGGAAAAAACATGCTCATCAGGTTTGGGCGCAACGGGGCCTTCCTGGCATGTTCAGGTTATCCTGACTGTAAAAGTACGGCCAATTTCAATCGCGATGAAGATGGTAAAATAAATGTTCTCGAGGCAGAACCTGTAATAAGAGAGAAAGTAGGAATCTGCCCTGACTGTAAGGGCGATCTGGTTATGAAAAAGGCGCGTACAGGAAGCAGATTCATTGCCTGTGACAATTATCCAAAATGTAAATTTTCCAAGCCTTTTTCTACAGGCATACCTTGTCCTGTGGATGGCTGTCAGGGTCAAATTGTGGAAAAGGGCAGCAGACGGGGTAAGGTATTCTATGGTTGTGACCAGTATCCAAAATGTGATTACGCTGTCTGGAACTACCCTGTTGAGGAGCCTTGCCCTGAATGCGATTCCAGGATCCTGGTGCGTAAATCCACTAAAACCCGAGGTGAGCACCTTGCCTGTCCGGAAAAGAAATGCAAATACTGGCATAAGCTGGAAGAAGAATAACCAGGAAGTCTTCAAAGCTGGCTATTTTTTAAAGTCGAAGCAGACGCGTTTTTGAATCAATCTTGCCATGTTCCGCAAGCTTCATGTTTTTATAGCCTGGCATTGAATTTTTTCAAAAAATCAATGGGGTTATAGCTTTCCTTTGCTTTTTTCAGTCCTGGATCTCCCAGGTCCTGTTCGCGGTTGACCACAGTGTATTCAGATGCTGAGTGTTCAAGAAAGAGCTTGTTTATGGCCTGATAAACTCCCTTGTAGCCGGGGCACCCCTTTTCAAAGTGAATAACCAGTGTGTTGTCGGGCAGTGCTTCGGCTACTGTGTAGGCTACCATGTCCTGGTCTATCATAAGTCCAGCCCCGAAAAGGCCGGTGAGTTCTTCCCAGCGTGAAAAAACCCTGACAATAGCATTGTTTTCCGCCTCAAGTGCTCCTGAGTCGTCACATTCTTTCCACAGGCACCATTCGGTCTGAAGGGCCAGGGCTTTTTCAATATATTTTTTTTCTAACTCCACATAACTGAAATTATATTTTTTTATAAACTGATTATAGAGGTTTTTCTTTTTATGAAACCTGTTGCCTTTAAGTTCCACAAGTTCACTGACTGAGTAAAGGTAATCCCAGTGTTCCCTGTCGGAAAAAATGCTCATACCCGGCAAGTCTTTCTGCCATATTTCGGCCAGTTTTTCAGGAATTCTGACGATTTCAGTTTTGGTCGGGATATGCTGAAATGATTCTGTCCAGTTTCTTTTCCAGTTACCCACCGGTGCCCAATACATTGTGCGCGGCCTGGTCTGTCTGATCCATGCCAGATCATTACTGAAAGATATTTCAAGACCATACTCGTCCGCCCAGCCATAGATATTCGCAAAGCTGTAGTCAGATGCTATTTGATCAGTATTCTGTAAAAGAACATTGAACTGATCCTGGTGTTTTAAAGAAATAGGGGTAAAGTTCATTGATTAACCTGAATATGTATCTATGCCTTGTTTGTGGTATGGAGAGTGCCTGTCCCCACACTTTAATAAAGTTGAACAGATACTTAATTTATAAGTTGTACGAGGGCTGATGATCACAATATCACAGGATAGTGTACTGGAGATAAAGGGTCAAGTCGCTGCGAAACTCGATATAAAAAACAGGATTTGCCGGATTCCATCAAAGTGGTTAAAGATGCCTGGATTGTCAGAGTAAATAAAGGAGTAAATTATTATGTCTACATTTCTTAGAAGCTTTGTTTATGGACATGCCTGGTGTCTTGGTCTCATGACCCTGGCTGGTTTGATAATAGCTGTAGGAATAAATGGAGTGGCTATTCATCATGAATTCATTGCCGGAGGTTTTTCAGGGCTGAGTCTTTTTCTATTCTATATAACAGGGATAATGAGTCCGGGGATTTGGATGCTGGTCCTTAACATACCTGTATTTGTGGTTGGGTTGTGGTTAGTGAGCAGGCGTTTTTTCTTTTACAGCCTGTATGGACTGCTGGCAACAGCTTTTTTTCTGGAAACAGTTCATCTTGAACTGCCCATCACAGACAGTTTTCTTGCTGCGCTTAGCTACGGTATTTTGCTTGGGGCAGGCATGGGAATTAGTCTACGTTCTTTTGGTTCTACTGGAGGACTGGATATTATTGGAGTTATACTTTTTCAAAAATTTAATATTCGCATTGGTCAAAGCGGCTTCATATTTAACCTGGTTCTATTCGGCTTTGGTTTTATGTTTTTAAATACTGATCTAATGCTGTATTCTTTGACCAGTGTTTTTGTTACAGCTCTCGTGGCCGACTATTTCATGGCCATGTTCAACCAGCGCAAAATGGTGCTAATTATAACCCAGATGCCTGAAAAAATGGTCAACCTCATTGGCCAGCAGGTGCAAAGGGGATCGACTTTTCTTTATGGTCGTGGGGCATACAGCGGAGAACGAAAAAAAATTGTTCTGACAGTAGTCAATAATTTTCAGCTCAAGCGACTGGAGGAAATTATTTTTACCAATGATCCTGATGCCTTTGTTATTATTGAGAATACTTTTAATGTTCTCGGTAAAGGTTTTTCCAAAAGGATGGTCTTTTGAAGCTGGTGCGCAGTTTTCTTTTTGCCCTGTCTTTTCTGAGTATTCTGGCTCCAGCCAGGGTAGTTGACCAGAAGGACATTGCCGGATCATTATACTGGTTCACCATAGTGGGGCTGATCATAGGAGTTGTAATCACTCTGCCTTTATGGCTGGGAATAGCTGCCGGCAGTTCTCTGGTTCAGGCCTGGATTACAGTTGGACTGGGCTTTTTAGTCACCAGGGGGCTGCATTGGGATGGATGGGCTGATTTATGGGATGGATGGGCTGCTCAGCCTGATGTGGATAAATTCTGGCTGATACTTAAAGACAGCAGGGTTGGCGCTTTTGGAGTTATGGGGATTGTCACAGGTATGACAGGTCAGATTGTTCTTGTAAGCGAAGTAATCGCGGCAGGACAATGGGCAGTCATAGTCTGGGCGCTGGGTCTGGGCAGGTGTTCAGCAGTTATTGTGGCATATGTCGGCAAAAGAAGGGCAGTGCCGGGCCTTGGTAACAGCTTTCTTGCGGGAACAGGCGCAGGCACAGTTCTATTCAATATATTTGTGCTGTGCCTGTTTGCAGTATTTATACTGCCCATCAAGGTGACTGTTCTGTCTGCTGTTTTTATGACGGCAGGCATTATTTTTCTGCACGGACTTGGGAAAAAATACCAGGGCATCAATGGTGATTTCCTGGGCGCTGCTGTTATCTGGGGAGAGTTGAGCGCTTTGCTGGCCTTTGTAGTGTAATCAGAGGTCAGAGGTCAGAGATCAGAGGTCAGGGTTTAGTCACTTACCGCTCCAATCCTGTAGTAAAAAAACAAGAAAACTTTATACATTGACAAGACCAATAAGGTCTATAGTTTTAATTCTTCAGCCTTCAGCCTTCAGCCTTCAGCCTTCAGCCTTCAGCCTTCAGCCTGAAAAATACGGTTAACGCCCCAACTTAACGATCCTTGTTTAAATTGAGTTGTGGGCACAGCCCGCATTAGATTATCCCAACCCCTGTCCAGGGCGCATTTCCTGTCCAGTCAGATCTGTTTCATAGCCTCCTGTGGCGAGAATTTTGTTTTTGATATCATCCCGGCGGATAATCTCCAGCAGGGTCTGAATCTTGGTGTCCTCAAAAGCATAGTCAGGTATGAGCAGATCATATCTTTCTCTGGTGAGAGGTACGAAATCTAAGTTTAGAGCTCTTGCTGCAGCCATAATACCCATTCCGCAATCAGCCGTTCCGCTTAGTACGCTGACTGCCACAGACATATGTGTGAACTCTTCCTTGTCGTAACCTTGAACGTTCTGAGATGAAATACCTGCACTTTTGAGATGGTGGTCCAGTAAAATTCTGGTGCCAGCTCCTCTTTGACGGTTGATAAAAGTCAGGTCCTGTCTTGTCAGGTCCTGTACTGCTCCAATGTTTTTGGGGTTACCAGGCGCTACAATGAGTCCCTGATGCCTGATGGCCAGGTTAATTAGCCTGAATTTGAGGTCTGGTGCGTATTTTTCAATAAATGAAAAGTTGTAGTCATCCAGTTCCGGGTCAAAAAGATGAACACCTGCCAGATGCGCAGCACGGTTTTTTACAGCTGTAATGCCGCCCATGCTTCCAAGGTGAGTGGAAGCAAGATGGATGGGGTTTTGCAGGCCCATAAGTTCATTGGCAAGCATGTCCATCAAGTTATCATGGCTGCCGACTGCCATGAGTACTTGATCTAGTTCAGGTTTTTGACGAAGCAGTTCAACTGTAATTTCCCTGTCCGCTGAGACGCCTTCCATTCCCTGATCTATTCTGGTGATGCCCTGGGCCTTGGTAAGGGTGGTAATCATGCCGGCTCCCTTGGATAAGGGAGTGGCAACATAGCTTCCATCAACTTTTCCTACTGAAACCCTGACAAATTCCTCCATACCCGGTCTGGATGGAACCTTTCTTGTGAGTCTGGCCTTGATAGTTTCCTGTTGTCTGCTGTGCCTGCGGGAGAGCCAATACACCAGAGGTTGTAAAATTTGTTCAAAACAAATTACCGAACTTACAGGATAGCCAGGTGCACCAATGATAATTTTTTGCCCGGAAACACCAATGAGAGTCGGTTTTCCAGGCATGGCCTTGATGCCATGAACGAGAACAGTACCGAGTTTTTCTATGATGTTTCTGGTGTAGTCTTTGCTTCCGGCAGAAGACCCTGCACCAATAACCACAATATGAGCATGGGAAGCAAGGGCCTCCTCGATAGCCCGGCCAAGCAGATCAGGATCGTCCTTTACTGGAGGGGTTCTTCTGGTCGTGCAGCCCCATTTTGACGTCAGGCACATGAGAATTTGAGAGTTGCTTTCAATGACCTGGCCTGGTTGAGGCTCTGGCTGCAGGGTGAAGTCCAGCACTTCATCGCCTGTGGGGACCACATGAATACAGACTTTTTCTCTGACTTTAATATTCCATATTCCTGCACTTAAAAGGGATCCTATATCATATGGAGAAAGTTCGTGGTTCTGTGGAAGAAGCAGTTCAGTGGCAACAATATCCTCACCCACCCGGCGCACATTCTGCCAGGGAAAAACCGGGTGCTCTATAAGGATGGTTTCCTGGTCCTCGCGTATTATTTTTTCAACCATAATTACAGCATCCATGTCTCCCGGCAGGGGATTGCCAGTGTTGATATCCTCATAATCAACGCCTTTTTTCAGAGCAACAGGGCTGCCTTCACGGGCGAGAAATGTATCATGAGATTTGACAGCCACCCCATCCATGGCAGCGCTGTGATAGGTTGGAGATGAGAATCTGGCCCAGACCGGTTCTGCAGTAACGCGGGACAGAGCATCCTGGGCAGGTATTGACTCAGTTCCCATCAGTTTTTCAGGGTCGATGGCCTGTTTAACTGTTTCCAGTGCATCTTTTATACTGACAGTGTTGAGATAAATATTTCTTTTCATTGGTAGTCACCTGGGTTAGATGTTGATTGCCACAGCTGTAATTATACATTGCCCGCCAGATTTTTCAAGGTGCTGAACGGTTTATATTTTGCTGCAGTTTTTTTTACCAAAGGACTGCATTTCTGGATAAGATCAGAGCGGTAATCTTCTTGTGTGAAAAATACTTTCACCATGGAGCGGTATCACAACAACTCGCCCGGGGTTGCTGGTAACAGGTTAGTGCCAGGATGGTTCCGGTGCAAGTGTGTGCAGGGCAAAGCCAGTCCAGTGGTCAACCTGTATCTTTATTCACAGACAAATGTATTTTCAGGCATGCTTTTTGTAAAGAAGATAATCATACCCGGTTGTCAAAAATGAGAAAAGAATTTATATTTAATTTACAAAAAATTTTAGATTTTCGAGTCAGTCTGGAAGAAAAGGCTCAGCAGGCGTTGGCAAGAGCGCGTCAGCAGTACCAGGAACAGAACTATGTCCTTGATAATCTTAGGTATGAGTTAAGCCAGGCCAAACAAGAGCTTCAGAGCAAAAAGGATGTCAGTCAGGGCGATATCTGGCTCTGGAATCAGTACATTGACCGACTGAATTTTGACATAAGCCATGCAGAGGTCATACTGCAAAAAATAGCCAAAGAATTGACGCTGAAAAGAAAGAATTTGTTGGAAAAGAGTAAAGAAAAAAAAATCATAGAAAAATTGAAAGTAAACCAGAAAATGAAGTTTAATCATGAACAAGAAAAAGCAGAGCAAAAAGAATTCGATGAAATGGCAGTGGTCCGTTTTAAACCCAAGACCTACTAAGCTTCTACAAGTAATAATGGTTCTTGCGGTTCTTAAAATCGGGTTCATGTTCACCATGTTTGATGATGGAACCCAAAAAAAGACGACTCCTGTCCCAAGGGCAACAATGCTGGAAGTAAAGCCGGCCATTGCCGCTGAAGAAGAAGGAGAGGCAGTCAATGAAGAGGCACCGCAGCAGAACATTACTGAAGAGTTCAGACGACTAAGAGCCAGAGAAGAAGAGATAGATCGAAGAGAAAGAAACCTGCGTATGCTTGAAGCCGAGCTTGATGAAAAACTGGCAGAGCTTCAACGGTTGGAAGCAGGTCTGGAAAGGATGCTCGAAGAGGCTGATGTCGTCAAGGATCAGAAAATCAGACACCTTGTTGATGTTTACGCAAATATGCGCCCACAGCAGGCAGCTGAAGTTCTGGAAACCATAGATGAAAATATCGCAGTGAAAATTCTGGCCGGGATGCGTGGGCGGCAGGCCGGTGATATCCTGACCCATGTAAATTCCAGAAAGGCGGCAAGGCTTTCTGAACTGCTTACAGAGTTGCAAACCCCGTTTATTGAGTAGTTGCAACTCCTTGTGAAAGTTTCATCCAGGTGGGCCCGGGTGAAGAGCTTCTAAGTAACTAAAGCCAAATTATAAACAAAATCAGACGTTTACAGTTTTCATATTTTCACGATTTTTGCCTATGATACATGAACATTTGCCAGAAAAGTTCCGTCAAAGATGAGAGCTTTACGCCTGGCACAGCTTCCTGCCCGGAGGCTTACAGCCCGGAGGGGGACTGTCCCTCGCTGTGTAGATTTTTTCATCAAAGCAAATTTCTTCCAGGAACCAATGCAGCATCAATCTTTTTTATAGTACCTCGCGGGGACTGTCCCAATGTCCATAGAGGAGACTCATTTTCAGTTACTCGAAGGTTCGGTCCCGGTCCCTCCGGGTGAGGAGCTTCCAAGTAACTTCAAAAAAAACTGGACCCCGGATCAAGTCCGGGGTGACGGTTAAAGCAAGTTTTTACTCTTTACCGTCATTCCGGCGAAAGCCGGAATCCAGGCTTTGGTATGAAGAAGCGGCTGGAGCCGCAAGAGTAAGACGTCCCCAGGCTGGAGCCTGGGAACGAGGGGTATAAGCTACTCACAGGCTCGGTCCCGGTCCCTCCGTGTGAGGCGATTACAAAACAATGAACGTTTGTTTGCATTTCAGATATTTACTAATCCCATACTCCTGGAATAATCTGTCCGCAAGAAGGACAGGCTTTGTCAGTGATTTTTATTTCCTGAATTCTGAAGCCTGATCTTTTGACAATCGTCTCCCCGCAAGAGCAGATTGTATTCCCTCCACGATGTCCGGGTGAGTTTCCTGTGTAAACGAACTTCAGCCCCTTGCTTTTACCTGTTTCAAAAGCCTTTTCCAGATCTTCAACTTTAGTTGGTTGTCTGTCTGTCATTTTGTAAGTTGGATGAAATCCTGAAATATGCCAGGGTGTATCAGATCCAAGATTATCATGTATAAATCCGGCCATGTCTTTTATTTCCTGCTCAGAATTGTTAAGCCCAGGTATGAGCAGGGTAGTGACCTCCAACCACCATCCCATTTCCTTTATTCTTACCAGGTTATCCAGAACAGGCTTCAGCGAAGCATCGCAATAATCCCGGTAGAACCTCTCTGTGTAGGCTTTCAAGTCAATATTGGCCGCATCAATGTATTCAGACATTTCCTGAAGACATTGTTTGCTTTGAAAGCCATTACTGACAATTAAATTTTTTAGACCTGCTGCTTTGGAGGGTATTGCTATGTCCCTTACTAATTCTATAAAAATGGTGGGCTCCGAATAGGTGTATGAAATACTTTTGGCGTTGTACTCTCTGGATAGAGCAATGATCTGTTCTGATGATACTGCATTACCCTGGACAGGTTCGTTGTTTTTGGGGGGCTGAGACAGAGAATGATTCTGACAGAATGTACATGATAAATTACATCCCATGGTTCCCATGGACAGAGTATGGCTGCCAGGCAAATAATGGTAAAGCGGTTTTTTTTCAATGGGGTCCAGGTTCATTGCTGCTACTTTATCTCTGACCAAGCTGATTAAATCGCCTGCTACATTTATTCTTACCCCGCACTTTCCCTTTTCATGAGGTGCAATAAGGCAAAAATGACTGCAGGCCATACATTGCACTTTCTGATTCTTTATTTGTCTCCAAAGAATGGCTTGTGACATGGCGTCCTCCCTGGTTTTTGATGTTAACGAGCTTAAGCAGCTTATTGCTGAATGACTTTGACGTCCAAAGTCTCAAAAAGAATGCCTTAGACCTTAGACCTTGGACCAAAATAGACCGTTGTTTACTTTACAGGCCCTGTGCAGTGACAAAGTCCTTGACAAACATTTTACAGTCAAACTAAATTCTGTGGAAGTGTTGTTGACCTTCAGTAGTCTTATCTTAATCAGCAGTTGCATAACCGTCCAGTGACTACCCCAAATTTTTAGAAAAGGGGCTGTCCTTTAACGTAGAGACGGCTTCCAGCCGACAATTGTTCAATAGCTTCAGGATGCAGGCTCGGCTTAATGAAGACAGTTGCTTGCATGTTTGGTCTATACCCCCTTAGATGAGACGCTTAAAAGTAACTACAATCGTTTTGCTCATAAAATCAGAGTATTATGGTTTTACCATACAGATTGCTTCGGTCGCTCAGGCTCCCTCGTGGGTGACAGGTTTTCAGTAACTACATTCTTGACAGCTCAGGTGTCATTGCGAGCGAGTCTTCGAGCGCGGCAATCTCTAACGTGTTAAGGTTGATTTTTTAGTTACTCACAGGTTCGGTCCCGGGGCGCCCGGGTGAGGAGCTTCTAATTAACAATATAACTTCATTGTGGTACTGCGTAAATAATCAGCAATAACAGTTTTCAGGCCGCAGGCTGAAAAGCCTGGCGGCCTTTTTTTGGCAGATCCTTCTCATCTTTCAATCATAGCGTTACAGCGCTGCAAAAAGGGAGCATCAGCATGTATAAAAAAATTTTGCTTACATTTTTATTGATTCTGGTATCAAGTGGGCTTGCCGGAGCTGAAGTTATAAGAATCAGCTACGCCAATTTTCCGCCGGCCAACACTTTTCCTTCAGTTCAGATGGAAAGATGGAAGGAGGCTGTGGAAGAAAGAACACAAGGAATGGTTAAGGTGGAAACATATCCAGGTGGAAGCTTGCTTGGAGCCAGAAACATGTTTCGGGGAGTCATTCAGGGGCAGGCAGACATTGGCAATTTGTCCATGTCTTATCAGCCAGGGGTTTTTCCCATGACTACAGTGCTCGAACTGCCTGTGGGGTTCACTTCAGCTGCTGTGGCCAGCCTGGTTCTTTGGGATCTTTATGAAAAGTATCAGCCTGCAGAGTTTGAACAGGTTAAGGTATTGACCATGTTTGCCAATGCGCCCTCCAACCTCATGACCAGACAACCTGTACAAAGCCTTGAGGATCTGCAGGGGTTGGAGATCAGGGCTTCCGGCACAGCTTCAAGAATTCTGGAGCTTCTGGGGGCTGTACCTGTTTCCATGCCCATGCCCGAAACACCTGAGGCCTTGCAGCGCGGGATGGTCAAAGGTTTGCTGTCTTCCATGGAAGTATTGCTGGACTTTAATTTCGCTGCATATACCCCTTATCAGACCCTGCTTGATTTGCAGATTTATCCTTTCGCGGTGATAATGAATAAGCGCAAGTGGGACAGTCTGCCTGAAGAAGTGCAGCAGGTTATGGAAGACCTGGGCAGAGAGCAGGCCTTATGGACCGGCAGGTATATGGATGCCCATGTTAAGAAAGCTCTGGACTATGCTGCAGAAAATTATGATGCACAACTATTCGAGCTGACTGCTGAGGAATATGACATAATTGATGAGAAACTTGCCGGTCTGGTTGATGAATGGAAACTGGAAGCAGAGAAAAGAGGGTTACCTGCTGAAGAAATTTTTTCTGATATGATGCGTTTGAAAGAATACTACGAGAATGAGTTAGGCATTTGATGGAACCGGATGGATCAGGATAAATGGCAATGACAGAATTTTTCAGCAGACTTTCAAATATTATCAACAAAGTACTTGTAGCAGCAGGTGCTGTTTTGTTGTGTTTAATGATGGGGTTGGCCACCCTTAACATGGTGATGGGATTTTATGGCCAACCCATCAGAGGTGCTTATGAGGCCACGGGCTTTCTGGGCGCCCTGGTGGCAGCTCTTGCATTGGCCCCTACACAGCAGTCTGGAGGGCATATAACCGTCAATCTCTTTGACCGTTTTATACCTAAAAAATTCAGGCAGATACTTTATATTATTTCTCAAACCATATTGATTATATTTTTCGGTCTGATAATTCGCCAGCTGATTTTGCTTGGTTCATCTCTAAAGCTTTTTGGCGAGCTTTCCGAGAGTATGCGCATCCCATTTTACCCATTGGTTTACATTGTAGCCTTTGGCTTTGCTGCTCTTTTGCTGACTATTGTGGTGCAGGTTTTCAGAGCTTCTAAGTAACTGGAATCGTTTTGCTAACAAAATCAGACGGTTACAATTCTCATATTTTTACGATTTTTGCTTATGATTGATGCACATTTGCCTGAAAAATTCCGTCAAAGATGGGAACTTTGCACTTGGCACAGGGACTGTCCCTCGCTGTGTAGATTTTTTCATCAAAGCAAATTTCTTCCAGGAACCAATGCAGCATCAATCTTTTTTATAGTACCTCGCGGGGACTGTCCCAATTTCCAGAAAAATGACAGTATCCTAAAGTTACTCGCAGGTTTGGTCCCGGGCCGCCCGGGGGAGGAGCTTACAAGTAACTACAATCGTTTTAATAATAAATTCAAAATATTATGGTTTTACCATACAGATTGCTTCGGTCGCTCAGGCTCCCTCGTGGGTGACAGGTTTTGAGCAACTACATTCCTGACAGCTCAGGTGTCATTGCGAGCGAGTCTTCGAGCGCGGCAATCCTTGTTGCGAGCGAAGCGAAGCAATCTCGCGCTAAGGCTGATTTCAAGTTACTCACAGGTTAGATCCCGGGGCCGCACGGGTAAAGTGCTTACCAAGTTACAACTTGATCCTCTTGTGAGGGGTGCATGCATAACACTTTTTGTGCACATGCAAAGAGCATAAAAATTTTTCATCATAATATAATATTTAAGGATTTTCTCTGGAATGAGCCTGACACTGATTGGAATTATCGGCATAGTAGCACTTTTGCTTATAATATTTTTTCTACGCATTCCAGTAGGCTTTGCCATGGCCATGGTGGGGTTTGCTGGTTTTGCAATAGTAGTGAACCCGCATGCCGCCATGGGCATGCTCAGTGACGAAGTATGGGAGGTGTTTTCTTCATATGGTCTGACAGTTATCCCCATGTTTATTCTTATGGGACAGATAAGTTTCCATGCCGGGGTGAACAGGCGTCTTTACCATGCTGCCTATGTATGGATGGGGAATATCCGGGGAGGAATGGCCATGGCTACTATTTTATCCTGTGCAGGATTTGCCGCTATCTGCGGATCCAATACGGCCACAGCAGCTACTATGGGATCAGTGGCCCTGCCGGAGATGAAAAAATACAAGTACAGTCCAGTTCTCAGTGCTTCCAGTGTTGCCACGGGCTCAACGCTTGGAGTTCTTATTCCTCCCAGCGTGGTGCTGATTGTCATAGGTCTGCAGACCGGTCAGGCCATCGGCGTTTTGTTCTGGGCAGCTTTGCTCCCTGGTTTTTTACTTTGTATTTTTTTTATTGCATCCATATGGTGGGCCTGTCGCAGAAAACCAGAGCTTGGTCCTCCAGGGCAGGTCACTTCAATCAAGGCCAAGCTTCAATCCTTAAAAGGCACTATTGAAATATTAATACTGTTTGTTTTGGTCATGGCAGGATTGATTAAAGGTTTTTTTACACCTACCCAGGCAGGGGCTGTGGGGTCATTTATTGCGTTAGTTATCGGGGTGGCAGGAGGCAATCTGAGCCTGCGCGGTTTTTACCTTGCCTTGACAGATACCCTGCGCATTTCGGCCATGATTATGGCCATTATACTTGGGGCAGTCATTTTTGGAAGGTTTCTTGCTGTTACCAGGCTGCCATTTGAGCTGGCCGGCATAGTGGGAGAACTGGCCTTACCATCATTTCTGGTAATTCTACTAATTGGCCTGGTATACATCTTAGGTGGAGCCATTATGGATGCCCTGGCGCTGCTGATCATCACCATTCCCATATTTTTTCCAGTAGCTCAGTCCATGGGTTATGATCCAGTTTGGTTTGCAGTATTTATTACAGTGGTCACAACTCTTGGCGCCATTACTCCACCTGTTGGTATTAACACCTACATTGTAGCTTCCATGGGGCACGGTGTTCAGCTGCCGGAGGTTTTTAAGGGAGTTCTGCTTTTTCTGCCCTGTTTTGTGCTGCTCTTGCTGCTTTTAATTATTATGCCCGGTCTTGCTACTTTTTTACCAGGTTTGTTATATTGAATATGTGCCAGGCGTAGAGTTTTGATGCTTGAAGGTTTTTTAACTGCTCTGTAAAGCTTGAGAGTTAAAAGCCCCTCACCCGGGCGGACCGGGACCGAACCTGGGAGTAACTTTACGAGTCTGTCACTTTTCTGGAAATTGGGACAGTCCCCGCAAGGTACTATAAAAAAGATTGATGCTGCATTGGTTCCTGGAAGAAATTTGCTTTGATGAAAAAATCTACACAGCGAGGGACAGTCCCTGTGCCAGGCGTAAAGCTCTCATCTTTGACGGAATTTTTCAGGCAAATGTGCATCATTCATAAGCAAAAATCATCAAAATGTGAAAACTGTAAATATCTGAATTTATTTCATATTCGACTATAGTTACTTGTAAGCGATATGTCCATGATAAATGACTATTGAGAGACCCTGTTCCCATGGGGTTTATTTCTAAGTTTGTCTGCAGTGTTAATATGTCTTGAACTTAACGGCAAAAAAAGATATTGTGTAACAGATTAGCCTTTTGGATGTGGCACTGGGACTGGCTCTTAAAGGACCCACTTGCATCATAAATGACACGTTTAAATTATCGGTTATTAGCTCAAGTGGGTCCCGTCCTGCTTATCTTAAAAAAGGCTAAATTGTTACTTGGTTTTTTTAATTAATTCACCTGCTGTCAAAATGACCTTAAGGAGATTACATGACGAGTCGCGCAGAGTCTTATAAAGAGGCCGGGGTTGATATTGAAAAAGCTGACCAGTTTGTAAAGAGGATAAAACCCATAGTTGCGTCCACCCACATTAAAGGGGTCATGGCTGATATTGGTGGATTTGGAGGCCTTTTTAAGTTAGACACTCAAGACATGCCAGAGCCTGTTCTGGTGGCCTCCACAGATGGAGTAGGCACCAAGCTCAAGCTGGCTTTTTTGTTTGATATGCATGATACCATAGGCATTGACCTGGTAGCCATGTCAGTCAATGATATTCTGGTTCAGGGAGCCAAACCGCTTTTTTTCCTGGATTACTTTGCAACAGGCAGGCTTGAGCCTGAAAAGGCTGAGCAGGTGGTCGCCGGAATAGCAAAGGGCTGTAAAATATCCGGATGTGCTCTTTTGGGTGGAGAAACAGCTGAAATGCCAGATTTTTATCCGCCTGGGGAGTATGATTTATCAGGCTTTTGTGTTGGAGTGGTTGATAACAGTCAAATAGTAGACGGCAGAGATGTGCGTCCCGGTGATACGCTCATAGGGCTTGCTTCATCAGGTCTGCACTCCAATGGTTACTCGCTGGCAAGAAAAATTCTGAAACAATCCAAGCTTTCCGGAGATGATATTTTTCCCAATACTGCAAGTACAGTCAAAGAAGTTCTCTTGGAACCCACCAGAATATATGTGCCCGAGGTGGTAAGCATAGCCAGGGATATACCTATCAACGGAATGATTCATATCACTGGCGGAGGATTTTATGATAATATTCCCAGAGTTATTCAGGAAAAGATGTCTGTACAGATTGATTTTGGTTCCTGGGATATCCCCCCGGTAGTTAATTGGATTAAAAATGAAGCTGAGATGTCCTGGGAAGAGATGCTGCAGGTTTTTAACTGTGGTATTGGATATATAATAGTGGTTTCAAATGACTATCGTGAGGACGTTCTTTCGCGTCTTAAAGCCATGAACTGTCCTGCCTGGGATATTGGCAGTGTGGTGGAGTCACGGCATGCCGCAAGTCCTGTGGATATTAAGTTCTAATTTTCATCTCCCGAGATAGGGATTGAAATAGCCATACTCAATCCAGGGACATTCCTTTTTCAGTCTTTTCATGTAATTTAACAGACCTGTCTGTGGTCCAAAATCTTTATTCTGCATAAGGTGCAGATATATTTCCGGGTCAAGATTCAGGTTTCTCATCTGAATATAGTCCAGCTTTGTGTCAGATATGAGTCTGGTCATGGAATCTATCTCAGATTCAGTGTCGGTAATCCCCGGGAAATACAGAAGATTCAGCGATACAAAGCAATCATGTTTCTTTGCTTTCAAAATAAAATCCTGTACCTGACTGAAGTTGTAATTTACAGGTTTGTAGTATCTGGAATACAGATCTGGATCTGCGCTGTTGAGACTTACCCTGAATGAATCAACCCCAGCCAGGGCCAGATCCTCAACATGATCAGGCATGGAACCGTTTGTATTAATGTTGATTGTAGCTTTGGGAATTTTTTTTCTAACCTTTGCCACGGCATTACAAATAAGATCAGCCATAGTGAGCGGTTCACCCTCGCAGCCTTGCCCGAAGGACAAGATGGGCTTCTTAACCCTTGAGCCATGGGCAAGCATGACTTCAGCCACTTCCTCAACAGTCGGAGTAAATGAAATCCTGTCCTGAGTGGATTGAAAACTTGATCCAGCCGGCTGAAATGAAATGCACCCCACACAGCGGGCATTGCAGTTTCTTGATGTAGGAAGAGGGGCTTCAAACCTGCCAAGCGCAAGGTTTCTGGCTGCTGGACAGCAGGAATTCAGAGCGCAATGAGTCAGATGCTGAATGAGGCGATTGCGGGGATACTTTTTAATCAAATTTCTGACTTTTCCCGGGATGCTTTGCAGCAGTTCCGGAGAAAAAACCTGACGCATGTCTTTGTCCACCTTTCTGGCTGCAATCCAGAACTGGTCATGCATATATCCAATTGCTCCATAGGCGTATAAAGGCAGATCAGGGGCCTCAGAGTCAGTAATATAGGCGGCGGTCCCGGCAAGTGTATGTCCAGGACTGGCAAAACCAGCTACAGCCAGGCTGTCAGTTGCCATGACAGTACCCCTTTGCGGATCGAGCCCTATGGCTTTACGTCCTGGAAGAAGAAATAGGTCACTGTCTGCAGGCAAAGGGATGAGTTCATCAGGCCTGGGCGGCACAAATCCCTCGCCCTGGCGCAAGAGCATCAGCAGTTCAGGATCTTCAAAAATCTCTCCGTTTTCATCTGCGCTTATCATACGCGGTATTGACTTCTTGCTCATTTTCTAACTTCTTCACTTCATCAAAGCTTTGCAGGTACAGCTATGCAGATACAAAAATAAAAAAGGCAGGGGCCGCAACAACGGACCCTGCCTTGAGTAAACATATCTGTATTCAGAAGTGCTGATTTTAACGCTTTGAATACTGAAAGCGTGCTCTGGCACCTCTTTGGCCATATTTTTTTCTTTCTTTTACCCTGGCATCTCTGGTCAGCAGTCCTGCTTTTTTAAGGATCGGACGATTATCAGAGCTGACCTCAAGCAAAGCCCTGCTAATACCGTGTCGTACTGCCTGGGCCTGTCCTGCCAGCCCGCCGCCCGTAACATTGACTTTTATGTCAAATTTGCCGTGAACTTTGGTTAACTTTAATGGCTGATTAATGATCATCTGCAGTGTGGACCGTGGAAAGTACTCATCATAGGGTCTGTTATTGATTAGTATCTGTCCTGAGCCATTATAGAGTCTTGTCCTGGCAATGGATGTTTTTCTTCTGCCTGTGCCGTAATAAAAATCTTGTTTCATCTGATATACTCCCAGCAGGGTTAGTTATCCTGGTTTAGCGGCTTCTGAGCACTATGCGGATGGTCAGGCCCGGAATAGACCTTGAGTTTTTTGAGCAGATTGCGACCAATCTTGTTTTTGGGCAACATTCCACGTACTGAATGACGGATTACTTCTTCTGGTTTTTTGTCCAGAAGTTTTTCCAGAGATATTTCTCTGATGCCGCCTGGATATCCGGTGTGACGATAGTACTTTTTCTGACTGAGTTTGTTGCCGGTTACCTTTACCTTATCGGCGTTGACTACGATAACAAAATCACCCATGTCCATGTGCGGGGCGAATTCCGGTTTATTCTTTCCTCGCAGTTTGGTGGCGATCTCTGTAGCCATTCGGCCCAGAATTTTTCCTTCAGCATCTATTACATGCCAGTCGCGTCTGGCGTCCTGGGGTCTTGGGCTATATGTCTTCATTTTGGAACTCCTGTCTGAATTGAAAGAAAGGGATTATTATTGAGTTTTGCTGCAGGTGTCAATATAAAAATGACCAAATAGCAAGATTTTTTGCATGTAGTTGGCTCTTGCTTCACGGAGTTATTTAATTTACCATTATAGTTTAGACCTTTGGATGATCCTGTCAAAAGTCTGGCAGGAAGTGGTTCAGCAAAAACTATCCTGATCTCGACATTCAATATTTTTTTTAAGAGCAAAATATCATGGTATCACAACTTCCAAGTGTAAGAAAAGGTCTCCTGCAGCTAATTTTTTCCGGTTCTTTCATGAAAAGATGGAATGACAAGCTACGACCAGTGGAGCTTGTGGAAGTGGATAAGCAGGCTCATAAAATGATTACCGCCTTTGCTCTGCTCAACCTGAATTCCAGGTCCATGTCGACGGAGGAAAAGGCTGATCTGTATGAAGAAGTTATTCTGGGAGGGATATTTGACTACCTTTACAGGTTGGTTATTACAGACATCAAACCACCTGTTTTTTATGAAATCAAGTCTAATCCAGTGCATTACAGGCAATTGACCAGCTGGGTTATTAAACAACTTGAGCCAAGGCTGCAGCCCCTTGGTTCAGAATTCCAAGAAAAATTGCAGACCTACCTGCAGGACTCTGAGGACAGTACTTTTGCCAGACGAATACTTAACGGCGCTCATGTCTTTGCCAGCAGTTGGGAGTTCAGCCTGATTAAAGGAATAAATCCAGGTGATATGGAGCTAAAAGAGATTGAAGACAATTTCTTGAATCTTTTAAAGCAATATAGTGATCTCAAGGGTATGGAAGAACTCATGCTGGGAGGTCAGGGCGGGCTGAGTGGATTCATGAATCTCTGCGGCAGGCTGAGGTTTCAAAAGCGCTGGTCACAAACTCCAAGAATTCCAGAGACTTCAGTTCTTGGTCACATGTTTATAGTTGCATGCTATGCCTTTTTTTTCAGCATGTCGGTTAACGCCTGTCCCATGAGGAGGCAGAATAACTTTTTTGCAGGGCTGATACATGATTTACCGGAACTTCTTACCCGAGATATCATTTCTCCTGTTAAAAAATCAGTTCAGACCATGGGGGATATAATCAAAGAATATGAAAACAAAGAACTGGAAAAAAGGGTTTTTTCCCTCCTTCAGGAACCCGAATATACTGGCCTCGCGCAAAGGCTGCGGTATTATCTTGGGAATGATGAAGTTAGTGAATTCGACAATACAATTTCAGTAGATGGCAAGGTCAGTAAAGTCAGCTGGGAGGAGCTTCAGCAAAAGTATAATTTTGACAAGTTTGATCCCAAAGATGGTTATCTGCTTAAGGTTTGCGATAATCTTGCGGCTTTTATCGAGGCTTATACTGCTACCAGAAACGGCATTACCAATGAACAGCTGCAGCATGCCCAATGGAAAATCCGCAATCTTTATCAAAACGAGCCGTACATTGAAGGAGTGCATATAGGAGCTTTACTGGCGGACTTTGATTAAGGGATTTGGTTTTAATTGATTCATGTACAGTTCAGGAGGAACAAAATGCTTTACCGAAAAAGAGCCTGGGATATCATGCATGATGATTTTCCCAAAGTAGATGAGGAAGTATCAATCAAAGATGTTATTTTGAAGATTCAGGAAAGCCGAAAAGTTTATCCGGGCAATAATAGTGCAGTTGTGCTGAGTAAGGCTGGAAAGCTGTCCGGAATCATAACTACCTGGGATATAGTCAAGAAAATGGGGCCTGAACTGCTCAAAAATGCATCAAAGGTAAAAGATACGGAAAACTATGAAAAAGCCTTCAAACTTTCATGCGAACTGGGTGCTCAGGCAGATATCAGGAAAGTTTATCAGAAAGAAGCAGCCAGGATTCGTCCTAACGATACTCTGGCCAGAGTTCTGGAAGCCTTTCTGGACTATCGACAGGATATTGCTGTGGTGGAAGAGGGAGACAAGGTTATGGGTGCTATCATGCTGGACGATGTATACCGGGAAATTGCAGTCAAAGTATGAGATTGTAATGCCCGAAACCAGGAAATTGCAGGAAGTTGCGGGCATTACATTTTTTTATATCATATATTTAAAGTAATATCCCTTGGTGGGATAAGCCCATAAAACCTTTTTTAACTCTTTGACGGGTGTCTGCATCCTGATGGCCATGGCAAAGAGGTTGGACATCTCTTCGGCACCTGCACCGAGAATATGGGCACCCACAATAACATCCCTGTCCTCATCAATGAGGATTTTGCAGCCGGCAAATTTTTGCCCCAGATGTGTCCATGAAAACCACTGGGCCATATTTTCTCTGACTATTCTTAAGTTGATGCCAGCCTCTCTGGCCTGTTTTTCCAGAAGACCAACTGCGCACAGAGGCGGGGCTGTATAAACCGCACTTGCCGTGCCAGTATAATCAACTGCACTGCTTCCAGGTTTGATGATGTTGGAGGCTGCAACCCTGCCTTCCATGTCACCGGTAGGAGTCAGGGCAAATGGAGTGGACGCAACATCTCCCACAGCAAAAAAGCGATCATTATTTTTACAGCGCATATGTTCATCTACCTCAACCCCTACAGAACTGACATTAATACTATATTTTTCAAGAGTATGTTTATCAACATCCGGAATTCTGCCTGCGCCGTGCACCACCATGTGTGCGTCAATGGTTGAGGTTTTTCCATTCTCCATTATCTGAATTTTAATTTTTTGTTTATCCCTGGTAATGGATTTAATGTCGGTATTGAGATTAATTGTAACGCCTGCATCCCGCATAGCTTCCACAAGTTCAGCTGTAAGATCAGGGTCAAACTGCTTGAGCACCTGAGCGCTTCTGTGGATTATGGTCGTTTTTAAGCCTGCTCTGACTGCTATGGATGCAAATTCAAATGAAATAAAACCACCACCGATGAAAACGATGCTGTCAGGGAGCTTTTCAAGGCTTAAGAAGTCGTCTGAAGTGGATATGTACTCTGCTCCAGGCACATTAATGGGAGCGGGCTTTATGCCTGATGCCAGGACAATGGTTTGAGCAGTCATAATATCTTCACCAGCCTGAACCTGATAATCATCCAGCACAACAGCCTGCGCATTGAATGTGTCAATACCAAGACCTGCATAAGCTTCCTGAATTTTCTCCTTTTTGCCGGATACAAAGCTGTCCCTAAAGGCAGCCAGATCTTCCCAATTAATGCTGAGATTATCGGCCATAAGTCCTTTGTCGGTCATGCCCCGGGCAAGGGCAACTATATCTGCAGCACCTGTGAGGACTTTTTTGGGGTTGCAACCGCGCAATGGACAAGTACCGCCAAAGCCATAACTTTCAATCATGGCTACTTTCAAGCCTTCCTTTGCACAGGTTGAAGCACAGGCTCCTCCGGCCGGACCCGCTCCAATGACAATAACATCATACTTTTTCATAAATACTCCTGCATTTAGAACGAAGGGCTTAAATTACTTCTGCCCGACTGTTTTTTTGATTTGAAAAATATATCTTGTCTACTGAATTTTTCATTGCTATATCTATAAGCGACAGTTAAGATTATTGCAACTCAGTATGCCTGTAACAAAATTGACATTATTCAATTTCAGACAAGCAGTGCAATGTCAATATTTGTTACCTCATCTTTGACTGTCGAGCGAGTTTAACTTTTGAGAATATTTTGAACATTTTAGGAGGTTTAAGGTATGAAAACAATTATGATTTTTCCTTTACTGGCGGTTCTGTTGCTGGCCGGCTGCGGAGAAAGTAAACATACTGTTGGTGGAGCCGCTCTTGGCGGCATAGCCGGCGGTATAGCAGGTGCTCAAATAGGTAAAGGAACAGGTCAGACAGCGGCTATAATCGGTGGCACTCTTCTCGGCGCGGCCCTTGGCGGTTATGTTGGCAGCTATCTTGACCGCATGGATCAGATGGACAAAAGAAATCTGAACAACACTCTGGAAACCCGTCCTACCGGTACCACAACGCAATGGAGCAATCCTGACACTAATACGTCTTACAAGGTAACTCCTACAAATACTTTTCAGCAGCCTGACACCGGAAGATACTGCCGGGAATATACCACTGAAGTCATCATTGGCGGTGAAGTGGAAAAGGCTTATGGCAAGGCGTGCCGTAGAGATGACGGTGCATGGGAAATTGTGAGCTGAGGACTATCACTTTTCAGCCCATGGTTTAAGTTTGTATGATTATGAATCAGATACGTTGATTGTATTCTTACAAAGGGCGAACCTTATGTTCGCCCTTTATAATAAACCAAAAGTTTGCATGATAATTTTATTGTCCAGTCAGTTTTAACCTGCTGAAGCCTCGATCAGTTACAGCAATCAGGACCGGCTGTCTGATTCCGACATATCATCATAATACCTTATGGTTATCCCCTTGTCCTGTTTGGTGCTGTACATGGCCTTATCAGCTGCTTTTACCAGATCTTCCTTTTCTTCTGCATCGTCCGGGTAGATGCTTACTCCAATGCTTGCCTCTAATTGCAGATGGAGATTATCCACATAAAAGTCTGTCTGCAATATCTCGGTAATTTTTTTTAGTATCCTGTCAACATCCTCACGTGACGCCAGACTGGACAGAATAATTACGAACTCATCTCCTCCAAATCTGGCCACAGTGTCGGTTTTTCTTGCACATGTGTTGAGTCTGTGGGCTACAGTCTGCAGGACAGCATCCCCAAACATATGTCCATACTGGTCATTGACGGGTTTAAAATTATCCAAGTCAATAAAAATGAGACCTACCTTCTGAGAGTACCGTTCTGCATAGGACAGGGCCTGACTCAGACGATCATTAAACAGTTGTCTGTTGGGGAGACCTGTCAAAGGGTCATGCAGAGCCTTGCGTGTCAGTTCCTGCTCTACAATTTTCAGAGGGGTTATGTCTGTAAGCATGGCATACCAGGCAGTAACTTCATCTGTTTCGTAGGGGACTGTACTTAAGCGCAGCCATTTTATGTTATTGCCGGGTCCATAAACTCTGAAGTCGGATCCAAAAGCTTTGTTTTTCTTTAAGCTCTCCATAAGCTGGCTGAAGATTCGTTCATAGTCTTCTGCAAATATGATGGAGACGAACTTTTCAGGGGATGCCAGGATTGCTTCGGCACTGATGCCTGTCAGATTGAATATGCCCTGACTGATATAAACCATCTGCAGCCGCTGTCCGTCAAGAACCCTGTATTGTATGATAGCTCCAGGCATTCTGGTGGTGACTTCGCTTAAAAGCGCTTCACTTCTTTCTAAGGCCTTCCGGGTTTTTATGTTCTGACTTACATCCATGGCTACTTCAACCAGTTCATTCAAATTGCCATGTTGGTCAAAAACCGGATAGGCCCTTGTATCCCAGGTTCGGCCATCCTGGGTTTTGATTAATGCGTCTTCAGTCTGACCTGTGCGGATGGATTTCTGTACAGGACATTTCTGCATGGAGTCTACGGTGCAATCAAATACATCACTGCACTTTTTTCCAGTTACATCTATTTGTTGAAGCCCTATGGAGTCTAAAGCAGACTTGTTGGCCCAGGTGATGTTAAGGTTTGAATCCATACAGATGACTACTTCCTGCAAACTGTTAAGAACAGTTTCATACCATTGTTTCTGATTGGACAGTCTTTCTTCTGCCCTTTTTAGTCTGAGCATTGCGCGAATCTGGGCCAGAAGTTCGCGAGTGTTGACAGGTTTGACAAGGTATCCGTCAGCTCCTGACTCCAGTCCCAGAGCCTTGTCGCTGGAACCTGTCTGGATGGCAGAAAAAAGGATAATATATGGGCTGTGCCGGCGAGGGTCAGCCTTAATGGTTTTACAGACCTCTATTCCGTTGATGTCGGGAAGCATTACATCCAGCAGAATAAGGTCAGGTTCAAACAGCCTGACTTTTTTCAGTGCTGTGTTGCCGTCAATTGCATCGTCTACCTCATAACCTGCTTTGCGAATTATTCTTGACGCAAAAAGCCTGGCTGTGGGGTCGTCATCGACCACGAGAATTTTTTCTGAGTTATTTTCTTGAGGCATGATAAAATAAGCTGATTTGGATTATTTGGAAAAAATTTACGATACTTTGCTTTCAGCTGGGTTGCGGCCAAACCCGGCCAGGGTAAAAAAATGAGGCTTCCGAAAATAAAAAGCCCAGGCTCAAGGCCGAATGTACTGGTTTCACTCTTTTGTCAATTTATACATAAAACATTTTGAGCTGGTAGCTATGAAATAATTTTCACAAGCGGCAATTTTTTTACTTGTTAGTAGTGCTATATTTCTGTAGTTTGAAATTTAGTTTCGTTTTTAGTTGCTTAAGAAGCTGGGTTCGGGTTTTTTATTCAAAAGTATGTCTTGTTTCAGTTTTCATAATCGTGTAATGATTCCGTTGCATGAGTCGGGTTTATCAACCAATTGTTTCAAGGAGAATCCTTACTATGGATGAGCAGATTTATAAAGTTCTTTATCTCGAAGATAATCCCATGGATGTAAGATTTTTCCAGGAGATAGCCAAAGAGCTGCGGGGGATACGTATTGAGCTGACCAATGCCGGCACCTTGTCAGAGGCTCTGCAAAATCTTGAAAGCAATGACTTTGACTTGGTGGTTTCTGATCTTGGTCTTCCTGATAGTATGGGACTTTATACAGTGAAGCGCATTATGAGCGGCTTCCCTGAGCTGCCAATCATCGTGATGACTACCATAAATGATGAGCAACTTGGTGTAAAGGCAGTTAAACTCGGTGCGCAGGATTATCTGCCCAAAGGAAATTTTGACGGTGGACTGCTGGCACGATCAATAAAATACTCAGTGGAAAGAAATTCTTTTGTTCGTAGAATGTTTCTATCCGAAGACAGTAAGTTCCAGGCTCTTATGAACTGTCTGGATATTCCTGTTGTATACCTTGATGCAGGTTTGATTATACGCGAGTGTAACCCGGCCTTTCTTAATCTCATTGACTCAAGTTCGGTAAGAGGTGTCAGTCTTGAAGAAAAATGCGGAAAAGAACTCCTGATCTGTGCCCAGAAGGCCCTTGAAGGTGAAGAGGGGCGAGCTCAAATCAGCAGACATTCAGGATCATGTATACCAGCTGACAGTTTTAGATGTGTTCCTGTAAGAGACGATCAGAACAATGTAACGGGCGTTTTGTGCATAGCAGAAAAAAAGCAGCCCGCAAAAAAACATTTTATTGATTTGAACGCCTGATGGAATTGCAGTACCTTATGAGTAATGGTTTAGACCTTTGGATGTGCACTGCTCCCCTGTCCGGAGGCATAAAGCCCGGAGGGGGACTGGCATTTCAGGAAACCACTTGCCTCAAAAATGGCATGCTTCAAACATGGTTTGTTGATCAAGTGGTGCTTGGGGTGTCTGGCCCCTGCTTTTTTTAACAGGAGCTATTCGTTCATTTTATAAAAATTACCGGGACCAGCATTAAAAGAGAGCTTATATGTTTCCCGGCAGACCCGAGAATTCTTTTCAGGGTACACCTGGCTGAAAGGTTTTAACCTTAATCAACCAATAACAAAGCAAAGACTATTTATGAAAAAGGAGACAGTGGAAATTACTGATCAGCATGGCAGTGCAGTTTTTGAAGACTGGGCCCGTCAAGTGAGTGAGGTATCTGAATTTCTTGGTTCTATAATCAAGGATAAAGAGCAGGATTTTCTTGATCTCGGTCAGAACTTGCACGAAATATCATCAAAGTCAGCCGGGCTTTCTAATATGGCGGATGAGTTGATGAAGCTGACCAGTGGTGAAAAAATATTAAATGCCCAGCAGGACCTGCAGGATGAACTCAAGGATATTACCGAGTATTGTGATGTTGGCTGGGGGGAGAAAAGCACTGAGCTTTTAGGTAATGTGCTTGACCAGAGCAGGGCGCTGTCTTTAGAGATGAATGATTTCAAAAAGATTGTCAGAACTCTTAATGTGCTGAGTTTTACCACAAGAATTGAAAGCGCCAGACTTGGAGATATTGGCAGGGGATTTATGACTCTGGCTGATGATGTTGAAGCTCTGGGGCGGAAGATGGTAGGTCACTGGCAAAGGATTGTAGATGAATCTTCAACTTTGTATGACCTGGTACAATCAGCTAAAATTAGAGTTGAGATGCTGGTGCAGGATCAGAAATCCGGTGTAGAGAAAGTTTTGGAGGATATCAATTCTAACCTCAATGATCTGGAGACAATCAGGCAAAGCTCCAAAGCAGCTTCAGAGGACCTGGCTCAGAAAGCTTCTGAGATCACTTCCTATGTTCGGGAAATGGTTTCCTCGATGCAGTTTCATGATATCACCAGACAGATTGTGGAACATGTGCAGGAAACCCTGGAAGAAGTCGTCAATCTTATTAAAAATAATGGAAACGGCTCGGAGACTAAGAGTTATACTTCTACCCAGCTTGCTGGATGGATAAATAAAGTCTGTTCACTTCAGATTCAGCAGATGGATCAGGCGGGGATTTCCTTTTATGAGGCTGTTGAGAACCTTAAGAAAGGTCTTGACTCCATTGCTTCAAGTGTATCCAGCATGGCAGAAGGACTGAAGCAGTCCTTAGGTTTAGGGGACGATGAACAGGGCAATCTGTTGGTAAATATTGGAGAAAAAATAGCCCATGTCAAACTCAGCATTCATGATTTTACCGGTAAAAGCCACGAAATAAGCACTGTCATGGAAACTGTAGGCGGCAGTGTATCCCAGATGTCGGATTTTGTGAATGATATTGAAGAAGTGGGATCAGAGATTGAGCTCATTGCCCTTAATGCCAGTGTAAGGGCCGCTCATACAGGTTCTGAAGGCATGGCCCTTGGGGTTGTTGCCGTTGCCATTCAGCAGTTGTCAGGCAGAGCAAGGGAAAAAACAGGAGCGGTTACTGCTACCTTGAACTCCATATCCAGTGATGCAGAGGAGCTGCAGAAGCTCACTGCACAGGCAGTAGACTTTAGCGGTTTTGATGATTTAAGCAAAAAAATAGATCGAAGCCTTAATGAAATGAGTGAACTTAACGCTGAAATTGAACAAAAACTCGGGTTGATTATCTCAGAAGGTTCAAACCTGTCCAGTACCATTTCTTTTCTGTCTGAAAATCTGGATTTTCATCACGAAGTAAGCACCGGCATCAGTGAAGCCAAAAGTTTTTTACAACAGGTTGTTCAGCAGACAGAGTCAGAGTTTCACTCTGATTTTGAAGATACTCAATGGCCGGCCAACCTGCAAAGGATGTTTGACAGATATACTATGGAGTCACAGCGCTTAGTGCATAAAGTGCAGCTTGAAGGAGAAACCCAGGATCAGGATGAAATATTCTGGGATGATGACGAGCAGGGCGCAAATGAGGAGACTCAGGATGGTGATGATTTTGGGGATAATATAGAGCTTTTTTAACTGATAAAGTTTTCACGTTTACAGCAAGCAGTATGCTTTTGGGAGCATTACGTGTTTTTGAAAACTATAAATCCGAGCTGTATGTCATAACTATTTTGGAGTTAAAAATTGATTGTGACGGTCTGGCACAGGGACTGTCCCTGGCTTCGGGACTGTCCCCAATTGACTTTTCAGAAACGGGCAATGCTCCCATGCTGTTTGCACAATAAATTGTGCGCTAAAATGGTTAAGTTAAGGAGTCGTTAATGGCTGAAGTAGAAATTAAAACAGATGATCAAGGTGCTGTAATGATATTGCAGGGCAATCTGAATATCGAGTGTGCCAAAGAGCTTCACAATGTTATTGTTGATACCATAAGTGTACACGAGGTCATAAGGGTGGATATGGCACAAGTGGATGGGGTTGATCTTTCTTTTTTGCAGATTGTATGCGCCTTATATAAAGAGGCGGTAATAGAAGGTAAAAAGCTTGTTTTTGACCCAGTTCCAGATAGAATTCAGAATAAAGCTGAAAAAATGGGTTTTACTGAGGAGTATACTGGGGGATATTTCTGGAAAGGAGATGTTGATGGCTAAAAAAATTATGACAGTAGACGACTCTGCAAGTGTGCGACAGATGGTTGCCTTTACTCTTAAAGACGCTGGCTATGATGTAGTTGAGGCTGTGGACGGGCAGGACGCTCTTGGCAAGTTGTCTTCTCCTGTAGATATGATAATTACAGATTTGAATATGCCCAATATGGATGGGTTGGAACTGATACGTCAGGCACGGGGACAGAGCCAGTTCAAGTTTATTCCTATCATTATGCTGACTACAGAATCCCAGGCTGAAAAGAAGCAGGAGGGCAAGCAGGCCGGTGCTACAGGATGGATTGTCAAGCCTTTTAAGCCGGAACAATTGCTTGCTGTTGTTAAAAAGGTACTGGGCTGAGAGTCTGGTATCATAAAGTAGTGAATCAAGCCCAAATCCGGCGGTCCTGCATTGTCTATTTACGTTATTGTTTGCTCTTATTGCCGTGCTAATGCTGGCTGTGCTCATAACGCATTTTATACATGAACATTTAATTTGGGGGAGAACTGGAATTTTAGCGGTAAAGGCTGAAGGTTTAGGGTTATGGATATTACTGCTCTTGTCGGTGTCAAGTAATTTTCTTTTTTTTGTTACAGGATTAAAGCGGTAAGTCTATATAGATGTTTTTTTGCACAAAAGTTCAATGTAATCTTGTTTTTTTTTCATTCCATCAGGAGGCTTGAATGTCCATTGCTGATCAAGGCCGCCAGGCTTATCTGGTAGAAGCTGCGGAACTTCTGGACGAACTTGAGAAGGGGCTGCTTGATCTTGAGCAAACCCCTGACGATCAAGACTTGATCAACCGAATTTTCAGAGCCATGCATACCATTAAGGGATCAGGTTCAATGTTTGGCTTTGATGAGATCGCTGATTTTACCCACGAAGTTGAAACGGTTATGGATCAGGTCAGGGAAGGCGTAGTAGCTCTTAATATGGAACTTGTTGATATTCTTTTCAAATCCAGAGATCTTATAAGTGATATGCTTTATGATCGTGGACAGGACAGGCCGGCCAGAACAAAGGAGATCATTGAAAATCTTAAGAAAAATGTAGGGTCAAATACAACTGCCCAAGATTCAGAATATAATGCTTTAGATGAGGACTCTGATGATGACAATCAAGCCGGTGAACTTAATACCTACCGAGTCAAGTTCAAGCCGGATAAAAATATTTTTTTTACAGGTGCCAAGCCTTTGGCCCTGCTGGACGAATTGTTCGACATGGGGATTTGTGAGCTTAAGTCGGATGTTCCCAAGGACAGCCCTCTTTGCAGGATAATTGCCAGGACAGATGCCATTCCTGACATTTCAGAAATGAATCCGGAGATGTGCTATACTTGGTGGGATATTATTCTGACTACAACCGAGGATGAGAATGCCATCAGGGATATCTTCATGTTTGTAGAAGATGATTGCGAATTGATAGTTGAAAAACTGACCCGGTCCGGTGAAATTGATACAGAAGAGGCACATGACAAGCTTGGAGAGATTCTTATACGAAGGGGCGCCTTGACGCCTGATGATGTTGATGAAGTTTTAAGGCTGCAGAAAAAAATCGGCAGCATGCTTGTGCAAAGTGGTAAAGTGTCAGCCCAGGAAGTAGCTTCCGCACTGGCTGAACAGGAGATAGTCCAAAAGGCTGAGTCACGTAAAAAGGCAACTGCTGAAGTTGCCAGCATCAGGGTTGATTCCGGCAAGCTGGATAATCTTGTGGATCTCGTGGGTGAGCTGGTCATAGCTCAGGCCCGGCTTAATCAAATCGTTACAGAGATTCACTCTTCCAGTCTCCAGTCTCTTGCAGAAGAAATGGAAAGACTTTCCGATTCTTTGCGTGACAGCACCCTTGGTATCAGGATGATGCCCATAGGTGCAACCTTCAGCAAGTTCACCAGACTGGTCAGGGATCTTTCCAAAGATCTAAATAAGGAAATCAGGCTTGTTACCAAGGGAGCTGATACTGAACTTGATAAAACTGTGATAGAACGCCTCAACGATCCTCTTGTTCATTTACTGCGTAACAGTATCGATCATGGAATTGAAGATCCTGACATAAGAAAGGCAGCCGGCAAAAACAAGCAGGGGACCATAACTCTTTCTGCAGCTCATGCCGGGGGAGAAGTGGTCATTGAAATAGCAGACGACGGCAAAGGTCTGGATTCCCAGGTCATAAGACAAAAGGCAGTAGAAAGGGGCCTGATTGCTGCTGATTCTGATATAAGTGACAGAGAAGTGCAGCAATTGATTTTTGAGCCGGGTTTTTCCACTGCATCTAAGGTGACCGGGGTTTCAGGCCGCGGTGTAGGTATGGATGTCGTAAAAAGAGGCATTGAAGCCCTGCGGGGGCACATTTTTCTGGAAAGTGAAAAGGATAAAGGCACCAGGGTTTCCATTAAACTTCCTCTAACTCTGGCCATTATTGACGGTCTGCAGATTAAAGTAGGCGATGACAATCTGGTCATACCCCTTTCTGTTGTTGAGGAGTGTGTAGAGCTGAAATCTGACGGTCAGGCCAAAGAATCTAAAAGTGTTATTAATCTGCGCGGTGAGATAGTACCTTATGTCAGACTTGGTGACTGGTTCAATATTACCAGCCATGAACTCAATATTGAGCAGATTGTCATTGTCAATGTTAAAAATCAGCGGGTGGGACTTGTTGTTGACAAGGTTGTCGGGCAGCATCAGACAGTAATCAAGAGTCTTGGTCATGTTTATCAGAACGTAAGGGGCTTATCCGGGGCCACAGTGCGTGGAGACGGGAGCATGGCTTTAATCCTTGATGTGCCGACCCTGGTTGAGGATGTTGTGGCTGAACAATAGCGAGCTTTCATGCAGTCTATGAGAGCTTGAAAAAATATTATCACTATAGCAAAACTTATCAATTTTTCCAGGATGTTTCAAATTGGGGCATGCATTTTTTCAGCTGTCAAATGCCTGCAAACCCAGGATACAGAACTGCCAGTTCAGGCAGGTCAATAATGAGGTTGTGCTGTAGCATTACTTAGAGAGATATCAATATGGCAATAAAAGTACTGATTGTTGATGATTCAGCTTTGGTCAGGCAGACCATGACTGAGATATTGTCCAGTGACCCGGGCATCAAGGTCATCGGCGCTGCAGTTGATCCTTTTGCAGCAGTAAAAAAAATGGAAGAGCAGATTCCTGATGTTCTGACCTTAGATGTAGAAATGCCCCGTATGGACGGTATTACATTTTTGCGAAAAATCATGACGCAACATCCTATTCCTGTGGTTATCTGTTCCACATTAACCACCCAGGGTGCAGAAACTACAATGAAGGCTCTGGAATACGGTGCTGTGGAAATCATTCAAAAGCCAAAAGTTGGTACAAGACAATTTCTTGAAGAGTCCAAGGTTAGAATATGCGATGCGGTAAAAGCTGCGGCTCAGGCCAAGCTCAAGCCTCTGTCCAAAATGGTTCAGGTTAAGAAAAAAATGAGTGCAGACGCTGTTCTGCCTCCGCCAAGCACCAGGGCAATGGCCGAAACTACAGAAAAAGTTGTTGTTGTAGGTGCCTCAACAGGAGGTACAGAAGCACTTCGCATTTTTCTGGAAGCCATGCCCTTAGACTGTCCTGCCATTGCCGTAGTCCAGCATATGCCTGAGAATTTTACTGCAGCCTTTGCTGCCCGTCTCAACAGTATTTGCAGGATTTCTGTCCAGGAAGCGAAAGATGGTGCAACAATGTTAAGGGGGCATGCATTGATTGCCCCGGGCAACAGGCATATGATGCTCAAACGCAGCGGTGCAAGATATTTTGTTCAGATTAAAGATGGTCCGCTGGTTTCCAGACACAGACCTTCAGTGGATGTACTTTTTCGTTCTGCAGCGCGATATGCAGGAGCAAACGCCATTGGCATCATAATGACAGGCATGGGCGATGACGGAGCCAAAGGTATGAAAGAAATGCACGATGCCCGTGCCTTTTGTATAGCTCAGGACGAGGAGACAAGTGTAGTATTCGGAATGCCGCATGAGGCAATAAAGCTTGGTGGTGTGGACAAAGTAGCACCATTGCAGGCTATACCCCGGGAGTTGATTAAGGCTGTCATCAGAAAGTAATTACATACTTTCAGTCATGACGCTTATTAATATCGAGTAACGGCTGAATTAGTGCCAAAAGCCCAAGGAGGTTACAGATGAAGAACATAAAGCTTGGAGTCAAATTGCTTGGTGGATTTATTGTGGTGGCAGTTATTGTTCTCATTGTAGGCTTTTTTGGCTGGCGGGGTGCAAACAATCTGTCCGGTCATATCGAAGAAATTGGTGAAGTCAGGTTGCCCAGTATAGATTATCTTAGACAGATTGAAGCTGAATTTGAAAATATCATGGTTTCAATTCGTACGCTGCTCAATCCTGATTTGAGCATGGAACTCAGAAGGGAACAATATGCCAATATAGATTCAGCAAGAGACAGATATCAGCGCGCGCTTGAACGGTTTGAACCACTTCCCCAGACCCAGGAAGAAGCTGCTATCTGGAGGGATTTTATGCCGAGACTGCAGGAATGGGGCAGAGTGAACAATGAGTTCCTGCAGATGTCCAGGCAGCTTGAATCCATTGGAATCCTCAATACAGAGGAGTTTATAGGGCAGTTGCAGCAGTTTAGAGGTGATCACTATGCCTTGATGGATAATGTCGGCAGGATGATTCTGACCGGCCAGACTTTTCAGGGACAGGATGATCCGACTGCCTGTAATTTCGGGCGGTGGCTGTCTGATTTTAGTATAGACAATCAACAGATTAACAGTATCCTGCGGGATATTGTTCCAGGACATAATGCCTTTCACCGAAGTGTGGCTGAAGTGCGTAGCCATGTTGACCAGAATAATGAACAGCTGGCTGTAGATGAATTTATCAGCGTTATGGTGCTGGCTGCTGACGCTACCTTTGACTATTTCTATCGGTTGATTAATCTGGCTGAAGAGGCAGATGCACTTTATGGTGAAATGAACATACTGGCCATGGTAGATGGAGTGGAAGCACAGCGGGCCACCATGGATGTCCTGGAAAGAGTCATACATATTAACGAGCAGGTGGCTGAAGAAGGAGTTGCCCAGGCAAACTTAGACGCGGCCCAGGCAGTAACCATTGCCATAGCCGGTATGGCCATAGGAGTTTTTCTGGCTATAATACTCGGCATTTTGTTAACCAGGGCAATTACAAATCCTGTAGCCAAGGGTGTGACATTTTCACAAAAAATGGCTGCAGGTGACATGACTGCACATCTTGATGTGGAACAAAAGGATGAGATAGGTATTTTGGCTGGCGCAATGCAGGCCATGCGCAACAAGTTGAGCGAGGTGGTGCAGGAAGTTAAGACTGCCTCGGAAAATGTTGCCTCTGGAAGCCAGGAATTATCAGCATCATCAGAGGAGATGTCTCAAGGAGCGACTGAGCAGGCTGCTTCAGTGGAAGAGGTTTCCTCAAGCATGGAAGAGATGGCAGCCAATATTAAGCAAAATACAGACAATGCCGCACAAACTGAGAAAATTGCAATCCAGGCAGCAAGAGATGCTGAAGAAGGCGGTAAGGTTGTTTTTCAGGCAGTGGATGCCATGAAGCAGATTGCAGATAAGATTTCAATTATCGAAGAAATTGCCCGCCAGACAAATTTGCTTGCGCTAAATGCTGCTATTGAAGCGGCAAGAGCAGGCGAAGCCGGTAAAGGTTTTGCGGTTGTAGCTTCGGAAGTCAGAAAGCTTGCGGAAAGAAGTCAGACTGCAGCGGCTGAAATTATCGATCTGTCAGGATCCAGCGTAGAAGTAGCTGAAAAAGCAGGAGAAATGCTGAAAAAGATAGTTCCTGATATACAGAAAACTGCTGAACTTATACAGGAAATTTCTGCTGCAAGCAGGGAGCAGAATTCAGGTGTGGAACAGATCAACCAGGCAGTTCAGCAACTTGACCAGGTCATTCAGCAAAACGCTTCTGCAGCAGAACAGATGTCATCTACTGCTGAAGAACTCTCCAGCCAGGCTGAACAATTGCAGGCCACCATGGCCTTTTTCAAGGTGGGTGATGAGCAGGCTTTTTCAGGCAGAAGATCAAGGCCAAAAGTTGCCTTAAAAAAACAGACTAAAAATAATCCACAGCCTCACAACAAGCAATCTCTGAACAGCGGAAATAAAAGCAGAGAGGGTCGCTTTGCTTTAGATATGGGAGATGATGACCTGGATAAAGACTTTGAAAAGTTTTAGTTAATTACATAAAAAATGATTTTTTCTGAACCTGAAAGCCTGAAGTTTTGCTTTATGCAAGCCTACCATAATAAGGAGTAGATATGGCTGAAAAAGATAAAACTGCTATTGCGGCCAATCAATACCTGACCTTTACTTTGGCTGATGAGCTTTATGCCATTGATATTTCGCAAGTCTGGGAGGTTTTGGATTATGTACCTGTAACAAAGGTGCCAAGAACTCCGGACTTCCTTCTTGGGATCATCAATCTGCGAGGCAAAGCTGTACCTGTTGCTGATTTACGACTCAAGTTAGGTCTGGAAAAGACAGAACGAACCGTACACACCTGCATTATTATTGTTGAGGTGCTCATGGATGGTGAATCAACTATTATGGGAGCTTTATCTGATTCTGTGCAGGAAGTTTTTGAAATCAAACCGGAAGACATTGAACCGGCACCCAGGATGGGAGCCAAGGTCAAAACAGAATTTATATATGGCATGGCCAAACAAAATGATGAATTTGTAATAATTATTGATGTTAATAAGGTTTTTTCATCAGAAGAAATTGGCATGGTCAAGGAAGCAGGAGATAGCAGGCTGGAATAGTAAGAAGTCTGGTTTACCGTACGTCCGCGTAATAATTTTTTGTGAGAACTCACGTTAACTTTAAGTGCAGGCAGGTATGTAACAGCTTAGAGTTTTGGGACTGTCCCCTTCTTTTCTAATAAAACAAGGGCTGGGAGAGCCAGTCCCCCTCCGGGCTGTATGCCTCCGGGCAGGAAGCCGTGCCACATGCAAATGGCTAAACTGTTACGAAATATTTTAAAATATTGGGACAGGCATTTTTGCCGTTGGAAAGTTTTAAGCAGCATAATAATATTAAAGGCAGAAAAGCCAGTTTCCTGGTACCAACATATAAGTTTGGCTGCATTGCTTACTGTTCATCATATTTATACTCTGTTGATCATAAGAGGATCAAACTTAATAAATGGCAACCAATCTTACGAATAAGAAGCTGTCTGATCGAGATTTTAAAAAACTCAGTCAGTTTATCAGTTCTGAGTGCGGAATTAAAGTACCTCCCACCAAAAGAACTATGTTGGAGTCACGGCTGCAAAGACGTTTACGATCTCTTAGCATGAATGATTACAAAGATTATTGTGAGTACCTGTTCAGCTTAAAGGGCTTAGAAATTGAGATGCCTCATCTGATGGATGCGGTTACTACCAATACAACTCACTTTTTCCGAGAGCCCAAGCATTTTGATTATCTGTATAACCAGGTACTGCCAAAGTGGTATCAAAGGTTTAATGGCCAAAAGGATTTAGTTGTCTGGAGTGCGGGTTGTTCTTCGGGTGAGGAGCCCTATACTCTCGCCATGGTGTTGTCAGAGTTTGCTGAACAACACCAGGGCTTTTCATTCACGATTGTGGCTACAGACATCAATAATGAGGTTCTGGAAAAGGCTGAAAGAGCCATATATTCTCAGGACAAGGCGGAAAACATTCCTCCACTGCTAAGGCGTAAATATCTATTGCGCAGCAAGGACAGGAAACGTGGGTTGGTTCGGGTTGTACCAAGTCTTAGAAACAGGGTCAGGTTCAGACGTCTTAACTTTATGGAAGAGTTTGGCTTCAGAGAGCCTATGGATATAATTTTCTGCCGCAATGTGATGATTTATTTTGACAGAGCAGTGCAGGAAAAACTATTGCGTAACTTTGTTTCTCATTTAGCACCAAAAGGATACATATTCATTGGGCATTCAGAGAGCCTTAGCGGTATGGAGCTTGGTCTTGAGCAGGCAGCACCTACTGTTTACAGGAAAGCCTGATTTTTTATTTTTCCAAAAGCGGGTGTGACCATAGCAAATAACATCTGTCTTACCTGGGCGCGCCCGGGTAAGACATTTTCAGCAAAGGAGAGAAGATATAATGGCGCTGAATAAAGAACTTCTGGATATTCTGGCTTGCCCCAAATGCAAGTCGGATTTGCAGCTGATGAACAATGAAGAAGGTTTAAAATGTTCCAGCTGTGTAGTTGTTTATCCTGTCAGGGAGGAGATTCCGGTAATGCTTATTGACGAGGCCATTCCTCTTGATCAGTGGGAACAGGGCGTTAGAGAGAAAAAATAGCATGTCAAGGAAAAAACCAAGGCCTCAGCCCCAAGATCTTGTTTTGCCTCCAGGCGGAGCTGACAGTCATGCCCATTTGACCATGGGCGATCTGGCAAAAGAAATTGATGAGGTCATTATAAGGGCCAGGGAATGTGGAGTTACCACCATTGGTAATGTTGTACTCGGCAGTGAAGCTTATGAAAAACAACATATGCTTTTTGATAATTTAGATCAGGTTTTTCTCATTCACGGAGTTCATCCTCATGAAGCGAGACACTACTCAGATGATGAACATGAAAGAATTTGGAATGCTGTAAAACATAATCCCAGAGTAAAGGCTGTAGGCGAGACCGGCCTTGATTATTTTTACAAGCACAGTCCTGTTGAGGAGCAGCAAAAAGCTTTTAAAATGCAGCTGGAAATGGCCTCTTCATTAGACCTGCCTGTGGTTGTGCACTCCAGGGATGCTTATGAGGATACCATTAAAATACTCATGGATATGGGTTTCAGAGACCGTCCTCTTTTATGGCATTGTTTTGGGCAGGGTCCTGATGAAGCAAAAAAAATCATGGCCATGGGCTGGCACATATCCATACCAGGCAGTGTTACCTTTAAAAAAAATGATGCTTTGCGTCGTGCTGCAGCTATTATTGAATTAGACAGAATGCTCATGGAAACTGATTGCCCGTTCCTTGCTCCAGAACCTTACAGAGGCAAACAAAACGAACCTGCTTTAATGGTATTTACTGCTCAGAAAATAGCTGAAATAAAAGATATGGATCTGGAAAAAGTCTGGATTCAGGCCGGAGACAATTGCCGTAATTTTTTTCAGGCTTAAAAGAACATGCAATTTTTTTTCACTGCCCTGCAGTGGAGTCAGCGAGAGCTTTAGTGGTATGAGCCAGGCGCTGTGACATGGCTTTTATGATTCTCATGGCTATGCCTGGATAGTCTGCAAGTATATTCTGTAACTGGTGGCCTGGATATACCTCCAGAATAGAGTTGCCAAGAGATCTGACACTGGCTGTCCTTTTTTCACCGAGAATAATGGCCATTTCTCCAAAAAATTCCCCCGGAGTATTCAATGTAGCGAGTTTGTGACCACTGCGCGACACTTCAAGACCTTTATCTGAAGAAACAATGCGAAATATATCCGTATCCTCCTGACCCTCCTGAATTACCCATTGGTTTTCAGTGTATGACCTGATTTCCCCTACAAAATGCATGTCATTCTGTTCATGCTCAACGTTCTCACCAATCTCATTCCACAATTTACCAAGCTGTTTGCTCATGGAGCTGAAAATCTGATGGAAAAGATCCGGACTGGTGCTGATCATGTCCAGAATATCAGAATAATGGTATTCTGATATTCTTGTTTGCCTGCTGACTATTGCTGAGTAGAGGTAGCTGGTTTCCGGAAAAAAAACCGGCTCAGCACCGAGAACAGATTCAGGTCCAAGTTCAATAACTTTTTTACCGTGGCAAAGGATATCCACACGACCGGAAAGAATAACATATATCCTGTCAGCTTCCATACCCTGGGAAATAATCTGTGTGCCTGGATCAACAAGTGTCACGATATTGTCTCTTTATTATCTGAATTGAATTTCTTTTAAGTCGCGGGCCTGAAAGCTGACTCTACCCCAGTCAGTCAGTCCGACAAAGGTGGTATCAGGCTGGATGTAAAAGTCCATGACATCGTCATTGAGAAAATGCAACTTAGCCAGTACTTTCTCATCCTGGAGATAAAGCCTGATGAGTTTTACTTTGCCAAAATCTATGCTTGCCTCGGCTGCTCCGGTTTGTGCCTTAAGATGGGTAGATCCCTCAGCAGACAGGTTTTGAACATCAAATGTGTTGTCCTGCTCATCAATGATGGTTGCCCTGAAAAGTCGGTCATTAGCAGCTCCGGATGGACTCATGCCAGGGGCGCCGGACATGGCCAGGCAAAGAAACGACAGAAGCATGAGGGCAGTAATTTTTATTTTCATTTTTTTCTCCAGTTAAGTAACAGTTCTAACCTTTAGCCATTTGCATGTGTCAGAGAGACTGGATTTTCCAGTACCTTTTTTGTTAAGTCTATTGTATCTATTCAGCATACTTTTATGCTTCTCTACAGGCAGTCTTCTGTGCTCCCTTTTTTTTTCTGGATTCCGTGCTTTCGCCGGAATGACGGTAAAGAGTAAGAATTTGCTTTAACCGTCACCCCGGACTTGATTCGGGGTCCAGTATTGGGCATTTCGATTTACAAAGTGGCAGCTGTATGGTGAAAAGTTACAAACTATTTTTAAATCAAAAAAAAAAGACTGGGATGCCATGTTCCTCTGCTAACTTTAAAAAAACAGGCTAAACTGATACTTAGATTCATTGTGTGTTGTATATCAGGGTTTATGAAATCAAACAGGCATATAAATGATCTTGAAAACGAGATCCTGACCGGCCTCATCCAAAAAGTTCTGGATAGCATGCTCAAATCCGTAACCAAAGACAATTTGAACTACGGCAAGGTATTTATCAATAACAGTAAGGTAAGCCAAATTGTCCCGGGACTCAAGCAAAAACTTAAAAAATGCAATGTCTTTGCGGTTAAGACGGATATAGAGGCGTTGAGAAAAACAAGAGGATGTACTCAAAGAATTCTGGCTCCGTTATCTGTAATTAGTACCATGTACTCCCACCTTACCCCGCCCCAATCAGGATAATATAATCCCGGTTCAACACTGATGATCATGCCTGCCTTGAACGTGCCAGTGGTTCTTGGCCCAACACTTGGCGGTTCGTGAGTTTCAAGGCCAATGCCATGGCCCAGAGCGTGAGTGAAGTGCTCATGTACTTTATGTTTTTCAAAAAATGATCTTGCAAGAAAATAGGCCTCCCTTATGGGCATTCCTGGCCCTATCTCCATGATAGCAATGTTTTGGGCTTCCATAACCAGGTCCTTAACTTCCATGAATTTTCTGGTTGGAGTACTACCCACCCAGAAGGTTCTGGTCTGATCAGAGCAATAATCATCAAGACGGCAACCCATATCAATTAGTAAGGGAGTTTCCTCGGGAATTGGCCTGTTACGGGGTATTGCATGCGGCTGAGCCGCGTTTTTACCAGCAGCCACAATGGTTGAAAAACTCAAACCTGATGCTCCATGTTCTCTGAAATATTTTTCTGCTCTCCAGGCTACCTCAGTTTCACTTATGCCTGGTTCAATAATTTTTTCCAAAAGCCTGAAGACATGGTGGTTAAGTTGACATGACTTTTCTATCAAACGAATTTCTTCAGCATCTTTTATCATTCTCAGGCTTTCAACAAGATTCTGGACTGGCTTGAGATCAAACTCTCTGGAGAGGCTCTGAAAAAAATCAAACTTCATCCATTGCGGTTCAAAGGCAAGAGATTTTACACCAATTTTTTTTAGAAATTCATTAATTTTTTTGAATTTGTCTGCAGAGTAGATAAAAATTTCATTTATAGAACTATGCTGCTTTGCTGTATCCTGATATCTTGGGTCTGTCAGAAGATATGTTTTGTCCTTTGAAATAATCAGGTAACCGGAACTCTCATTGCATTGAGGATCAAAAAGTTCAAAGCCGCTGAGATAAAACCTGTTGGCAGGGCTTTGTATCAGGAAAAAATCTACACCGTTCTGACTCATCATACTTTGTAATTGCTGAATTCTGTGCTGGTATTTTGATAAGTTCATTTTTTTGCAGAGTTATTATAATTTGGTGATTTTTTTGATAAACGTACTTTCTGGATCAACCAAGACCAAGGGCGGAAAGTATGCCCTGGTTTTCGTTCCATCCTGGCCTGACCTTGACCCAGGTTTCCAGAAAGACCTTTTTGCCGGTCAAGTCCTGGATTTCCTGCCTGGACTCAATGCCGACCTGCTTTAAAAGCTGACCTTTTTTTCCAATGACAATGGATTTGTGTGAGCTTTTTAAGACATAAATCAACGCATTGATACGGATTAACGAATTATCTTCCTGCCATGACTCAATTTCAACAGCCAAACCATACGGAACTTCCTGTCTGGTTTTCATAAAAAGCTTTTCTCTTAAAATTTCAGCTGCCATAAAACGAACTGGTAAAGTGGAAATTTGATCAGCAGGATAAAGGGCATCTCCCTGAGGCAGCATTGCAATTATCTTTTTGAGCAGTTCCTGGCAACCATCATTTTTGTAAGCGCTTACAGGCAATATTTCTCTTTCCGGAAAGAGTTGTCCAATATTCTCCATTACAGGCAGCATGCTGTCTTTGAATTTGATTTTGTCGATTTTGTTGGCTGCAACAAGAAGGTTGGGCAGATCAGAGACCCGGCTTGCCAGGGGTTTAAGCTCCTGTAACAATAATTTTTCTTTGCCGGTATAGCGGGCTGTATCTGCAAGAAGTATAACAGCATCTGAAGACACAAGACCTTCCATGGCAGTTCTGTTGAGCAGATCATTCATTCTGCCTCCAGCCCTGTTAATTCCGGGAGTGTCCAAGAAAACTATCTGGCAGTCATCTTTAGTAAGGATGCCTGTAATTCTGTTTCGGGTTGTTTGGGGCCGCGGGGTGACAATGGCCACCTTTTCTCCCACAAGAGTATTCATCAGGGTCGACTTTCCGGCATTGGGTAAACCTATCAAAGCTACCACTCCGAAACGATAATGAGATATTTGAGATGGATTGTGATTCATATGGTATAAATTGTATTTGTTTAGTCATTTGCGTATGACTCTGAAATTTGTTTAAAATCTTTTCACCCGGGCGGTCCGGTAGTCGAACCTGTGAGTAACTTAACGAGTCTGTCACTTTTCTGGAAATTGGGACAGTCCCCGCGAGGTACTATAAAAAAGATTGATGCTGCATTGGTTCCTGGAAAAATTTGCTTAAATGAAAAAATTTACACAGCGAGGGACAGTCCCTGTGCCAGGCGCAAAGCTCTCATCTTTGACGGAACTTTTCTGGTAATTGAGAATCAATCATATGTAAAAATCTTAAAATTGTGAAAACTATAACCGTCTGATTTTGTTAATAATTTGATTTTAGTTACTTAGAAGAAGCACTATGTCCTTGCCACTAATCTTTGCTAAAAAGAGGTTATTCAGGGGCAAGAAAGCATGCCCAAGGAAAACTTAGAATGACACGGAATATGCGTTGCTTCATAATATTTTGTGCGTAACCTGCCTTAATTCAAAATCCAGGCAAAAAATACAACATAGACGATGGATGGAAGTAGATTTGTTACATTTACTTTCTTGATGTCAAGAAGAGAAATGCCAATGCCCATAATTAAAAGGCCACCAACAGCGGTTATCTGGGTGATAATCATGGGAGTGAAAAAAGCCTGGGATTGAGATGCAGCTATGGTAATGGAGCCTTGATAGATAAGGACCGGCAAGGCGGAAAAAAGTACACCCATTCCATAGGTTGAGGCCAGAGGGATACTGATGAATCCGTCCAGAATGGACTTGGTCAGCAGAATGGTTCGTTCGCCTCGTATGCCTTCGTCTATGGAACCCAGGATGGCCATGGAGCCAATACAAAAAATCAATGATGCTGTAACAAAACCATCAGTAAACCCTGTATCTCTGGACTTGATTCTATTTTTAAGAATGTTTCCAAGATTGGTAAGTCTCTGATCCAGCCTCAAGAGTTCTCCTGTGACCGCGCCAAGCAAAACAGAAAATACCACAAGCACTATGTTGTCATACTTCAGGGCCATATCTATTCCAATGACCAGCACGCTCAAACCAATGCCCTGATAAACTATGGTTCTGACCCGATCAGGAAAGTTCCGTCCAAGAAGTACTCCTATAAGGCTCCCCAGGATAATGGCGCAGGCATTGACAATGGTTGCAACAGGCATTTTATGGTCCTAATGGGCTTTAGGTCGGTCATGCTCGAAGTAGTGGAAAGAAGATATTCTCTGAAGCGGGAACTGTCCACATTAATTTGTCGGTGAAATGTGAGACGAATCCCATGAAAAAAAGGAAGCAGGAAATTAGACTCAGGCCATGGCCGGTTCTGCCACGGGCATTGGTCTATAGGAGGGTTGTCTGCCCTTTTTGGGAGAAGTATGAAAATCAACAGGACACAGAAAGTCTTCCTGATTTTCTTCAACAAACCTTAGAAAGGCATTGTTGAATGAGTGCCCTGAACAATGGACTTCAAAAGATCCCCAGAGATTAGCACCAAACAGTGACATGTCTCCGATAAAGTCCAGAATCTTGTGCCTGACGGGTTCATCAGTGAAGCGCATGCCACCAGGATTGATAACCCCATATTCATCTAAGACTACTGCGTTTTCTAATGATCCACCAAGAGCCAGTCCCATGTTCTGAAGCTGTTCTACGTCGCGCAAAAAACCAAATGTTCGGGCCTTGGCAAGGTACCTGATGAACTGGTGTGGCTGGTTCTCAAAAATAAAGTTCTGTCTGCCCACCATGGGGTGATCAAAATTAATGGTGTATTTCACTCTCATGCCCTGGTATGGAGTAACCTTGATCCAGCGACTGTCAGACTTGAAAACCACAGGTTTTTTAAATTTAAGGATGTTTTTGGTCTGATTTTGTTTTTTAATGCCGGTTGAGCGGATAAGGAAGACAAACGATGCTGCACTGCCGTCCATGATGGGAAGTTCTGAACCATCAACCTCGATCTCGATATTGTCAATGCCAAGCCCTGAAACAGCAGCAAGCAGATGTTCAACCGTGGAAATGCTGGTTCCGTTAGTACCTACTGTAGTTGCAAGCTCTGTGGAGGTGACGTTGTGCGGACTCAGAGGCAGTCTGCATTCACCGTCTTTGTTTTTGCGGATAAATACAATGCCAGTGTTTTCCCGGGCAGGGCGAAGACATAAAGAGACCTTGCGGCCGCTGTGCAGACCTACACCGGCGCACTTGATTTCTTTTTTGATGGTTTGTTGTTTCATGAAGTCCTCCTGACGAGGCATAAGCAAAAAGTGTTCCTAAAATTTGTTTATGTAAGTCTTTGAAATTGTTTGGTTTTATTTTTGAGGGTGCAGGATGAGTTGTGACTTTTTTTACAAAGTTTGTTTTTTTGTAACAGTTAAGAACTTTTATGTCCTCATCTTTGCTGTGATAATCCGGTCTAAGCCGGCCAGATCCTGGTGAACCATGAAACTTTTCCAGGTTGAGAAGATATCTTTTACCTGATGGGTCTGATTACTTCCCATTTCCATGAAAACCATGCCGTTTTTTTTGAGTAAATTCCTTGCTCTTGCTTCCACAAGCTTAATATGCCCCATGCCGGCATCATGAGAGACAAGTGCGATACGCGGTTCATAATCAACTACTTCACGGCTTGTTTCTAAGTATTCTTTTTCAGAGATGTATGGAGGGTTGGAAACAATGAAATCCAGGCTGTTCTCTTTGATGCCTTGTCCCATGTCTGATTGAAGGGATAAAATGGTGTCTTTAAGCTTAAGATTTGAAAAGTTGGCAGCAGCTGTCTGGAGGGCACGGAAACTTATATCGCAGGCAAGGCATCTGGATTGAGGCATCATGGCAGTGATGGCAGCAGCCAGAATGCCTGACCCGGTACCAAGGTCCGCAAAAAGCAAAGGGGTACGGGTGGAGTAAAATTGCTGCACCAGGTCAACAATAAGTTCTGTTTCAGGCCTGGGGGTCAGTACATCCTTACTAATCAGAAAAGGCAGTCCATAGAATTCTTTATGCCCAGTGATATACGCAACCGGTTCTCTAACTTTGCGACGCTCAATAAGGGTTAGAAAGAGTTCAGTCTGCTCTGGCGAAGGTATATGATCAGGGTGAGTAAAAAGGTATTCCTGGGAACAACCCATTGCATGAGCCAGGAGCAGGCGGGCTGAAAGCCGTGGTGAATCAACTTCCGCCTTATTTAATATTGCAGCAGTTTTGTTTAAAAGATCTGCGGTAGTGTTGCCTGCCACAAGAGTTAGGCCGCTTTTGCTTCCTTCAGGGCCTGAGCCTGAAAGTTCTGGATGAGTGGTTCTACAATATCGTCCAGCTGCCCTTCCAGAATTGCGTCAAGGTTGTAGAGTGTCAGGTTGATGCGGTGGTCGCTTACCCTGCCTTGAGGGAAGTTGTAGGTTCTTATACGTTCAGATCTGTCACCGGAACCAACCTGAGCTTTGCGGGTAGCAGCCATTTCCTTCTGCTGCTCTTCCTCCATCATGCTTAGAAGCCTCGAACGCAGGACCTTCATAGCCTTAGCCCTGTTTTTATGCTGGGATTTCTCATCCTGACATGAAACAACTAATCCGGTAGGGATATGGGTGACCCTTACTGCTGAGTCTGTAGTATTAACACTCTGGCCGCCGGGTCCTGAAGACCTGAAAACATCAACCCTGATTTCATTGGGATCGATTTTGAGATCTACCTCTTCTGCTTCCGGCATAATAGCCACTGTAACCGCAGAAGTGTGAATTCTACCTTGAGACTCGGTTTCAGGAACCCGCTGAACTCTATGAGTGCCTGATTCATATTTCAGCCTGCTGAAAACATAATTGCCGCTTATGGAGGCTATAACTTCCTTGAATCCACCGGTACCTGTCTCATTGACGCTTAAAAGTTCAACCTTCCAGCTGTTATTTTCTGCATACCTTGAATACATGCGAAAAAGATCTGCAGCAAACAAAGCGGCTTCCTCGCCTCCGGTGCCTGCCCTTATTTCCAGGATGATATTTTTTTCATCCATTGGGTCTTTGGGCAACAGTAGAATTTTGAGGCGTTCTTCAAGGTCATCACGTTCCTGCCTGAGGCGTTTGTCTTCAGCCTCTGCCAATTGACGCATCTCTGGATCCTTGTCTCGTAAAAGTTCGGTGTTCTCATCAATTTGAGATAAGATGTCCCGAAACTCCCGAAAAGCATGCACAACAGGAGCTAAGTCGGCATGTGATTTGGATAAGCGCCTGTAGTTATCCTGATCAGAGAAAATTTCCGGATCGCTGAGATCGCTTTCTATTTGAAGGTATTCCTGTTCTAACTGTTCCAACTTTGTCTGCATAGTCGTAGCCTGATTTTGCCGGGTTGATTATAAGGATAGCAGGGACAGACAGCCAGTACCTGTTTATTAGTAACAGTTTATCCCTTTGCATGTGGGATGGGGGCTGGATTTTCCGGGACCCACCTGCCTCAAAAAAGACACGAATAAAAACCCCTGCTTTCCTTAATTGATCTGAACCGTTCTGCTAGGGGAAACCAGCCCCAATGAGTGGACAATTAGTCCTGCTTGGCAGTGGTCTGTCCGTATTTTCTCTTGAACCTGTCTATACGCCCTGCTGTATCAATAAATTTTTGCTGACCAGTATAAAAGGGGTGGCATTGGGAGCAAATTTCAACATGGATGCTGTCGCCCACTGTGGATTTGGATTCAAACTCATAACCGCAGGAACAGGACACTTTGGTATCATGCAGCTTTGGATGAAGATCTTTTTTCATAAATATTACCTCCGAAAAAAATTAAATAACGTAATCAAATATCCCAAGGTTTATCGGTTGGCAAGAGATTTTCTTTGCAGAACAAAAAAAGTAGACAATTAGGAATCATAAAGCTTGCAATCCAGTTACATTTATTCTATGAAAACCAGTTCTCAAATCACACGTTCGCTTCAACCTTTGGGTGTCAGGCTCTTTGCGTTGGGTATAAGTTGTCTGAAAATTCAGGCGGACGGAGGATTAACCCAGGGAGGATTTATGGGATACGTTAGTATGAAGCAGATGCTGGAGACCGGAGTCCATTTCGGTCACCAGACAAGGCGCTGGAATCCGAAGATGAAACCTTATATTTTCGGTTCCAGGAAAGGCATTCACATTATTGATCTGCAACAGACAGTCAAGCTTTATCAGAAAGCTGATGACTTTATTGTGGATGTGGTGGCCTCGGGTAAAAAGGTTCTTTTTGTGGGCACGAAACGTCAGGCACGGGAAGTAGTCAGAACTGAGGCGGAAAGAGTGGGTATGTTTCATATCACCAACCGCTGGCTCGGCGGGACATTGACCAACTTTCAAACCATTAAAGGCAGTATTGAGCGTCTGAAAAGTCTGGAAAAAATGTTTGAAGACGGCTCTGTAAACAGGTTTCTAAAAAAAGAAATCGTTATGATGCAGCGCGAGATTAAGAAGCTTAACGCTGATCTGGGTGGAATCAAGGACATGGAAGATCTTCCGGGAGCAGCTTTTATCATTGATCCCAAAAAAGAAGACATAGCAGTCAAAGAATGCCGCAAGCTCGGCATCCCCATTGTGGCTGTGGTTGATACCAATTGTGATCCGGATATGATTGATTTTGTCATACCTGGTAATGACGACGCAATAAGAGCCATTAAGCTTTTTTCTGCAAGCATAGCAGATGCCTGTCTTGAAGGTGAAGCCAGAGCAGGAGAAAGGGATGGCCTTGATGATATGGCTGAAATGGAAGAAGTTCAGACAAATGATGCACAAGTTCCCACACAACAGCAAGAAGAGGTTCTTGAAGCAGTTCAGGAGGAAAAATAAATGATTGACGCTAAAATGGTAAAGGCCCTGCGCGACAAGACCGGAGCAGGGATGATGGATTGCAAGAAGGCATTGGAAACCACCAATGGCAATGAAGAAAAGGCTATGGTGTGGCTGCGTGAGAAAGGCCTTGCCAAAGCTCAAAAAAGAGCCGGCAGAGCTACATCAGAGGGCTGGATTGGATCTTATGTTCACTCCAACGGCAAAATCGCTGTTCTTGTGGAGCTTAAGTGCGAAACCGATTTTGTAGCCAAGAGTGATAATTTTCAGGCCCTGGCCAAGGATCTGGCCATGCAGATAGCTGCTACCTCTCCGGTATGTGTGACTCCGGATCAGCTGCCCCAGGATTTGCTGGAAAAGGAAAAGCAGATTTTTCTTCATCAGGCCAAGGAAGAGGGCAAGCCTGACAATATTGCCGAGAAAATAGTAGAGGGCAGGATTAAAAAGTATTACAAGGAAGTCTGCCTTCAGGAACAACCCTTCATTAAAGATGATTCCAAGACAATAAACGATCTTATTAATGAAACTATTGCCGTGCTGGGCGAAAGCATTCAGATAGGACGCTTTACCCGCATGGCTCTTGGCGAAGACGCCGAGTAATCCATAATAATAATGATAAAGGGCCTTTTCAGGCCCTTTTTTATGTGGAAATTTGTTTGTCAGGCTAGGAAGGTTGAAGGTTGGAAGGCTGAAGGCTGAAGGCTGAAGGCTGAAGGATGGAAGGCTGAAGGTTGGAAGGCTGAAGGATGGAAGGCTGAAGGATGGAAGGCTGAAGGATGGAAGGCTGAAGGCTGAAGGATGGAAGGCTGAAGGCTGAAGGATGGAAGGCTGAAGGCTGAAGGTTGGAAGGCTGAAGGCTGAAGGATGGAAGGCTGAAGGCTGAAGGCTGAAGGCTGAAGGATGGAAGGCTGAAGGATGGAAGGCTGAAGGTTGGAAGGCTGAAGGCTGAAGGTTGGAAGGTTGAAGGCTGAAGG